>NZ_JADBUP010000103.1:0-12038 GCF_020245605.1 Microcystis sp. M061S2
AAAAATTATTTTAATTGCCTCATATTTTTTAAGTAAAATTGAATTAGCAACGATAGATATACATTCCAGCTATCGAACTGCTTGGTTAGTACATAGAACAAAAGCAAGCTGTGACTGGGTTATAATTTTTGGAGATGTCTAATGGATTTTCTAAGCCATGAAAGTATCTTACATGGCGGGATATATTGATATGGTACTAGAAACTATTGCTGAACCTGATTTGATTGTTAAGGGATGGACTGATGAGCTAATAGCACTAAAACATTATCCGAAAACTGTTATCTCAAGAAAAGACGCGGTCGTCATCTATAAAGAACTAAAGAAAGATGGATTTGTCATAACTGCTTTTTTGACATCCTCCTGCGAAAAAATTATCAAGCGAGGCATCCTATGGCAGAAGTCAATCTCTTAAAATCAATTCCTTATTTGCTAACCGCACCTTCTTCAAGAATCTGGATAGATTATGATGAAGAAGCAGATGTTTTATATATTAGCTTTCGTAAGCCTCAAAGAGCCAATGATAGTTTGCTAGAAGACAATATTATCTATCATTATAGAGATCGAGACTTAGTTGGATTAACTGTCTTGAAAGCTTCGGATTTTAACAGTGGAGATAGTGAAAATAAAAGGTTCTTCGGTTTGTGTTATGCAATGGACGGGAGTTATAAGGAGTGAAACCCTTATATAGAAAGACATTGCTTCGATTTTTGCCAATTGTTTTCAATCTAGAACGAGCTAATCAATTAAGTCTCTTGCCAGATAAGGATTTAGCCGATTTCTGCCCCCTGATCGAACCATAGCAAGTAACGAAGAACCAAAATTAAAACCTTAGCCAAGGAGCTAAAAATTATCGACAGAGTTAACTTTTTAGGTTTTCGTAATAATGTAGCTGAAGTCTTAGCTTAAGCCCAAGTATTTACTTTAATATCTAATTGGGAAGGGTTTCCTTGCACCACAATCGAAGCAATGAGAGCGGGATTACCGGTAATTGTATCAGATGTGGGTGGAGCACCGGAAGCAATTGTGGAAGGAATAACTGGATACACCGTAGCGAGGGGAGATGTTAACACGTTACACCAGAGACTATTACAATTAGTTCTTGATCAACAGTTCAGAGCTAAAATGGGAGCAGCAGGACGCAAACGCTACGAAGCAGAATATACTTTTGAGAAGATGTTTGAAAAAACCTTTCAGGTTTATGAACAAGTTTTAGCGGAAAGGAGAAAAAATGATGATTGAGAATAAAATATTAATCACAGGTGCTACGGGGTTGCCCGGTGGTTTTTTCGGGCAACATTTGGCATCTACTAAGCCTGAAATAGAAATACATTGTTTAATTCGACTCACTAGCGATCGCAGTATGTTAGATAGTCTAGGACTGAATTTAACCTACGATTTTGGCGATAGCTCTATCTCAGAAACCTGGGAAGGAATTTTTAGGGAAAATAGTTTTGAAACCATCATCCATCTCGTCCAACTTCGACAAGTACCAACTATACTTAATAGTCTAAAAAAATTCCAACAAACTCCCCGATTAATTATTATTGGAACCACGGGAGTATATTCAAAATATAATGAATATTCTGCCGAGTATAAACAAGCAGAAAATTATTTACAAGAGTATCCTGCTTCTTATTGTCTGCTGAGACCGACAATGATTTATGGCACTACCAAGGATAAAAACCTACACAAATTGATTAAATTCTGTCACCGCTACGGATTCTTTCCCATTTTTGGCTCTGGTGATAACCTGTTACAACCAGTTCACGCTGATGACATTGCCCAGATGTTGTTAAAAGTCTGGGAATGTCCTGAGATAAAAGGTGCTTACGATCTTTCCGGAGGTAGTATTGTTTCCTTCCGTCAGTTAATTTTATTGATAGAACAATTATTAGGCCAATCGGTGCGTCCCCTGTCCTTTCCCTTGAACTTTGGCATTTGGTCAGCTACCCTACCAGAAAAAACATTAGCTAAAAAATCACCCGTGCGACGAGAACAAATCTTGCGATTACAAGAAGACAAAGCTTATTCTCACGAAGAAGCTAAAAGGGATTTAGGGTTTACTCCTCGTACTCTAGAAGCCGGACTACAACAAGAGATAGAATTAATGCGCTCCCAAGGAATAATTTAACGAATTAAATCAATTTTTGTCTTGACTCTAGCTATATTCAAAAAACTCTGAATTGGCAACCTCCCTTTACTTTAGAGCAAGGATTAGCCCAAACAATTCAACCAGAAAATTAGTGATCAGCTTATCAAAAAAGGCTTCATAATTCAAGTTCCGCTTTGACAAAATCGGCAGTTTTATAGAGAGAAAACCCCACTTTAGCAGCTATCATCTGCATAGCGCGGTTATCCCTTAAAATTTCCCCTTCGATTCCGTCTAATCCTTCCTTTTTGCCAATAGTGACTAAACGCTGTAGTAATTCTGTACCAATACCTTGACCTTGATAGTCATCCCTAACTAATAAGTCAAATTCCGCCACATTAACGCCATGCAGTTTATTTAAGCGTCCTATAGCGATAATTTCTGGCTCTTCCGTCTGATCGTTATTAATCTCTACCACTAAGCTCATTACTCGATCGTAGTCGATAAAACAAATGCGCGTAAGACGATCATAAGCGGTTTGGCGATCGAGATTGACAAGATGAAAATAACGATAATAAATGCTTTCTTCCGAGAGATAATGGTGAAATTGTCGCACTAAAGGCTCATCCGCCGCCCGAATCGGACGAATTAGCACCTTTAAGCCTCTTTTCGTCGTCCAAAGTCCCATATAATGTTCGGGATAGGGACGAATCGCCGGATGAGATAACTTTTCTGGGGGAGTAGTTGGAGGATGAAGAAGTATAGAAGCGGAAAGAGCGATTAATTGCTCTGAATCGGCAAAAAAGGGATTAATATCGATAGTTTTAATGCGAGGCTGTTCACTAACCAGGTGACTAAATTTAACGATTATTTGCTCCAAATTCGCTAAATTAAGCGATTTAAGCCCATTTAATCCCTGAAAAGCCCGATAAATCTTGGTTTTTTCTAAAAGTCGGCGAGCGAGATTAGTATTTAAAGGAGGTAGAGCGGTGGCGTAATCTTGAAAAATATCGACCAAACGGCCACCAGTACCGAAAATTATCACCGGTCCGCACTGATAATCGTAATTAGAGCCGATAATTAACTCATATCCTCGATCGCTCTCTAACATCGGTTGAATACTCACCCCGAGAAAATGCTCCCGACCCACTTGTGCGCTAACATTAGCTTCGATCGCCTGATATGCTTGTGCGACTGCCATGGGGGAAAAAAGCGGCAATTGTACCCCACCCACCGCGCTTTTATGGATAATCGTCTGGGAATGCAGTTTCATCACCACAGGATAACCGAGAGATTCAGCGAGATTAACTGCTTCTGCGGCACTTTCAGCAATTTTAGTGACAATAACAGGGATTCCATAAGCTTTGAGTATATCTAAAGACTCTGGCTCACTGAGAATTGTTCTATCCCCTACTTGCTCGATAATCTGGCTCACTAAAACTCGATCGGAGCCATTTTCCTGAGAATTGGTTAAAATTGGCGTTTGATAAAGACCGCGCAGATTCTCTTCATATTTCCAGAGCAAATTAAACACCCGGGCCGCCGAATCGGGATAGCGATAGGTGGGGATACCCTGCTGATTTAATAACGCTACTCCCTCTGCAATGCCCTCTCCCCCCATCAAACTTGCTAAAATGGGTTTTTTGCTATTTTGAGCGATTGAAGCGATTCTAAGGGCAATTTCTCGCAGATCGGTGTTAAAGCGAGGCGAGAGAATCATCAACACCGCGTCGGTATGTGCATCCGCTAAAGCGATCTCTAGGGCGCGAGCGTAGCTATCGGGATCGCTGCTGCGACGCAGATCGATGGGATTTTGGGGGACAATATCCGCGGGAACAAGAGGCGCTAGTTGTGCGATCGTTGCGGGGGTAAGGGTTGCCAGTTGTCCATCTTCCGCCAGTAAAGCCGAGGCCGCTAAAAGAGCGGGAGCAACACCATTGCTGATTATTGTCAAGCGTTTTCCCCGGGGAAATCGGGGAATTTTCGCTAAAACTTGCGTGATATTCAAGAGATCAGCCAGTCTTTGTACTTCCACGATGCCACAGCGAGCAAAGGCAGCGGAGAGAGTTAGCTGATCGCTGGTCAATTTGCCAGCATGGGAAAGAGAAGTGGGGTCAAAGTCGGTACTGTGGCGACTAATGGCGATAATTGGTTTATTTAGGGCAACTTCTCGGGCCGAGGACAGAAAAGAGCGGGCATTATTCAGGGATTCCAGGTAGATAACGATGCTTTTAGTTTGGGGATCGTCTCCTAAATAATAGAGTAATTCGCCCCAATCCACATCTAAAAGAACTCCGAGGGAGATAAAGTGACTAAAACCGACATTTTCGCTTAAACTCCAATCAAGCATGGCAGCCGCGATCGCCCCACTTTGACTAATCAGGGCAATTGAACCGGTTTTTGGCAGGATGGGGGAAAAGGTGGCGTTAAGATTTTGGCTGAGATTGCAGATTCCTGAGCTATGGGGACCGATAATGCGTAATTTTTGACCAGCGATCGCTTTAATTTCCCTGAGTAAATTCTCCCCCATCTGTCCAGTTTCCCGAAAACCCGTGGAGAGAATCAGGGCGCATTTAACCTTTTTTTCGACAGATTGGGCGATAATAGCGGGAATTTCGGGAGCGGGGGCGGTGATAATTACCAGATCGATCGCCGCCTGGATATCTGGTAAACTGCTATAGCTGGGAAGATCGAGCCAGTTTTCGGGGTGAGGATTAACTAGATAAAGGCGGTGCTGACCGGGATTATGATGGAGATTATTTAAAAGAGTGCGATCAAGTTGGGGATTTTGGCGATTAAATCCCACCACAGCGATAGTTTTTGGCTCAAAAAAGGCTCTTATGGTTTGATGTTCGCCACCACGAGGCTCTAAGATGGAATTTAACATAAGTAAGCTAGGAGGCATTTAAACTGGGTATTGTTAAGTGAGCTAAAAAAGCGGCTAACCCTTACTGTTCCAGTGTTCTGTGGCGTTCCCTGATCAACCTAGACCAATTTTAGCTGTTTAATCAGGGTTTGATCGGTGTAATTAATTTTGTCTAGGTAGCGATCGGCAATAAAACAGCCCTAGCCGATGAACATTTTCCCCAAGAGATCTAGTAAACTAACTGATGCTGTAAATATTTAGAGACAGACGATGGAACTGGAATATCCCGAGGATTTGAGATACCTAGAAACCCACGAATACGTCAGACTCGAAGGTGAAATCGCTACCTTGGGAATTAGTGCTTTTGCCGTCGATCAATTGGGTGATATCGTGTTTCTAGAATTGCCCGAATTGGGAGAGGCACTAGAAGTAGGTAGTAGTTTCGGCACGATCGAATCGGTAAAAGCGGTAGAAGATCTTTATCCTCCCGTCTCGGGGACCGTAGTCGATCGCAATCAAGCGATGATTGACTCCCCCGAATTAATTGCCGATGATCCCCACGGGGAGGGTTGGTTATTAAAAGTGCGGGTAGAAAATCCCGATACAGCCTTGGCTGATACCCTCTCCGCTAGTGAATACCGCGCCCAAGTGGCAGGGGAAAGTTAACTAATATTAACAACAGGGAGCCAGACCCTCACACTATCATAATCATAGAAAGAATTGAAAAAACAGGAAGCGATCGAGTCTTCCTGATTTTTGTCTCTAAACCGTGCTGAGACGAAATTCTTGCCCGAATCGAGTCAGGTTTCACTATTTACCCAATCTATGCTAAATCCTAATCTCGCGGCGATCGAACTTTCCAAAGAGGAGGTTCAACGCTACTCTCGACACATTATTCTGCCCGAAGTGGGCTTAGAAGGTCAAAAAAAACTAAAAGCCGCCAGTGTTCTCTGCATCGGCACCGGGGGACTCGGTTCCCCGCTTTTACTCTATCTAGCGGCGGCTGGCATCGGTAGAATCGGTATTGTTGACTTCGATATCGTCGATAGTTCCAATCTGCAACGTCAAATTATTCACGGCACTTCCTGGGTAGGTAAACCGAAAATTGTTTCCGCTAAGGACAGAATTCTAGAAATTAACCCCTATTGTCAGGTGGATTTGTACGAAACCCGCATAAGTTCCGAAAATGCCCTTGACATTTTAGCCCCCTATGATGTAGTTATCGACGGGACCGATAATTTCCCCACCCGTTATCTGACTAATGATGCTTGTGTTCTTCTCGACAAACCCAACGTCTATGGCTCAATTTTCCGCTTTGAAGGACAGGCAACCGTTTTTAACTACCAAGGCGGTCCCAACTACCGCGATCTCTATCCCGAACCGCCACCACCGGGGATGGTTCCCTCCTGTGCCGAAGGCGGCGTTTTAGGGGTTTTACCCGGAGTAATCGGCACAATTCAAGCCACAGAAGCCATTAAAATTATCCTCGGCGCTCCGGATACCCTCAGTGGTCGTTTACTGCTTTACAATGCTTGGGAAATGAAATTCCGTGAGTTAAAATTGCGTCCGAATCCCATCCGTCCCGTTATTGAAAAACTAATTGATTACGAACAATTCTGCGGTATTCCGCAAGCAAAAGCACAAGAAGCAGCAGAACAGCAAAAAATGACAGAAATGACCGTAGTAGAGTTAAAAGCACTAATTGACAGCAATGCCAATGATTACATTCTCATCGATGTGCGTAATCCCAACGAGTACCAAATCGCTAATATCCCCAACTCGGTATTAATTCCCCTACCCGATATCGAAAATGGTGCGGCAATTCCCAAAATTAAGGAATTAGTCAACGGTTATCGTCTTATCGCCCATTGTAAGATGGGGGGACGTTCCGCTAAGGCCCTCGCTATCCTCAAAGACGCAGGTATCGAAGGAATTAACGTCAAAGGTGGTATCAGCGCCTGGAGTCGCGAAGTCGATTCCACTGTACCAGAATACTAATTTTGGCCCTTGGGTTTTGGGGTTTTGGGGTGTTAGGGTTTTGGGGTATTAGTCAAATTCCCCCATCTCCCCATTCCCCCATCTCCCCATTCCCCCATTCCCCCATTCCCCCATCTCCCCATTCCCCCATCTCTGTGTTCCCTGTTCCCCGTGAATCTGTTAAGATCAAGGCCAGTTAGCCTTAAAATCCTCGGTGTGAGCGAACGATGAAAAACCATATTAAAAAAATTGCTAGTTGGAGCGCAATCGCTACTATTTCCCTTGGCTTAGTAGAAATGAACCGAGCAGCGATCGCATTTGGCAACAATAATCAATTTAGTGCCTGTATCAGTCAGATTGTCGGCACGGGAGTCAGTCCCGAAGATGCCGCCACCGCTTGTTCAGAAGCATTAATTCCTAAAGAATTATCCCGGTGTGTGGTGATGATTAAATCCAAAACCCCGATCGATGGTAATCTGGCCCTGCAAGCTTGTTTTCAAGTGCGTCGTCCTATTGACCTAGGTAATTGTGTAGTCGATATCCATCGCGCTGCCCCCTTATTTGCCACTAATTCCCTCAAACAAACCGAAACAGCCAAGGAACCTGATAAATTAGGGATTTCTAGACAGGTTTTAGATTCCTGTCGTCAAAGTTTATTACCCGGGCGCTTTTCCCAATGCGTTATCGCTGTCAGTCGTGATGTGGACAAAAATAATCCCTCCCAAGCTTTACAAACCTGTTTAAGTGCCGAGGATTTCCCCAGAGATCTATTCCCCAGTTATCCCCAAAATCAAGACCAGAGACCTTAATCAAGATTATTTGGCTCTCTTATTTTGGGAATATACGGAAGAACCAGAAAACGTTAAATATTGAACCATCAATCAGACGAGTTCGGCGGCTTAGGAAAGGTACACTTAACCGTAATATTTAAATTACTTTTAGCGGTTCCTTTAGTAATATAAGGGATTCCTACCTCACCGCCGATTTCCACACCAAATTGTAAAGTGACTTCCTCAATGTTGGCAATGGCTAAATTGCGAAAAGCGTTTAAGGTATAAGTAGTGTAGGTACGAATTGTATCTTCAATTGTCTGAAAATTCTGTAAAACTTGCTGTTTATCTGGTACATTAATTACCCCTTTAGCAACTCTTCCCTCGGTTCTTACCGTCTCGGCAGGAATTTCTAGGTCATCGGTGGACTCTATATAAATCAGAGTGTTTTCGTCAATTTGGATCGGAGTTAGTCGAGTCATAAATAATGCAAAAATTGAAAATTAACTTTTTTCTTAACTATTTCTTGGCTCTCCCGTACTTGTGATGATAAGAAAAGATTATCTAAGGGAGGGCCTATGCTTTCCTTGCAGTTTATCAAAAAACAACCTAATATAAAAAACATTTCCATCCCTTGCTGACTGTCTATGGCTCGCTACGCCCTCGTCATCGGCATTAACGATTACGATTTCCTGCCATCTTTGAGCAAACCCGCCCAAGATGCAGAAGCTGTTGCTCAATTCTTGGAGAATACCAAGACATTTGAGAATGTAGAACGCCTACCCAATCGCTGGATTGCCGCAGAAAAACGCTACGAAGTTGTTCCAGGAAAGGTGACGGGGAATGAAGTCTTGCAAGCCTTACAGCAAATCTTATCGGGAGAGCAGACCAAAAATCAAGAAGTCTTGATCTACTTTTCAGGACACGGGTTTCGCCTGATCAATCGCATCGGTGACGGGGAAGCCTATCTCGCCACCTCCGATAGCCAACCCGACGGCAAAAATGCCATTTCTTTAGACCGAGAACTCAATCCTTTATTACGGCGTTCTAGTTTGAGTAATCTGGTGGTAATGCTAGACTGTTGCCATGCGGGGGCGTTATTGCCCGAAAATCGGGAACTAGATCGCATTTTGCTAGAACCTAGCCTCTCAGCATTTAATGACAAGCAAGATTACTTCCTAATCACCGCCTGTCGGTCAGAACAGGTGGCTTGGGAAGATGAGGAATACGGTTTGTTCACCGCCGCCTTACTGAAGGGATTGTCCCCACAACAGGCTGACCTAAAAACGGGAGAAATTAGTGCCGATCGCCTGTTTGATTTCGTCTCGCTGGAATTGCGCGGGAAGGGTCAGGAACCGATTCGTATGGGAGTTGGGCGATCGCTAATTCTGGTCAAATATGGGGCGCAGCCTCAAGTTAAAGAAGTGAAACCGTTACTAGATGAGAAGGGAGAATTGCGCTGTCCCTATCAAGGATTGCTGGCGTTTACTAAGAAAGAACGCCCATTTTTCTTCGGACGCAAGCGAGTGGTGGACGACATCAAATCTAAGCTGGATCGGCTAAATTTTGTCCCTCTGATTGGTGCTTCTGGAAGTGGTAAATCTTCGGTAGTTCTGGCGGGATTGATGCCCTGGTTGGAAGAATTAGGATGGCAAATTCTCGAACCGATCAAGCCTGGATTTAAGCCGTTGACAATGTTGGAAAGCTTGCTGTTACCCTATTTTCGAGATGATCAACAATTGCTGGATCAATGTATCAATAATCCAGCCAGCGAAGGCTTAAAACCGCTATTAGAACTTTTTCCCCGCGAACACAAATTCTTGCTGGTGGTGGATCAGTTTGAGGAATTATTCACTTTTGCTCTAGCGGAACAGCGCGATCGCTTTATTGAATTGATTACTCAAGTTGCCACAATTCCTGACTTTCCTCTGGCAGTTGTCGCTACCATGAGGGCGGATTTCATTGAACCCTGTTTGCGTTACGATGGGCTGCGACAACTGATTCAAAATAACGCCGAATACCTGCCAGATCTAAGGGGATTAGATTTGCTAGAAGCTATCACCGAACCAGCCAAACTGCAAGGCTATGAAGTTACGAAAGAATTGCTCAATAAAATCCTTGAAGATATTAAACAAGAACCAGGATTTTTACCATTATTAGAGTTTGCTTTAACCCAGCTTTGGCAGAAACGAGATGAGGCAAAACATCGGCTGACTTTAGATACTTATGAGGCGATAGGTGGGATAGTAGGAGCGTTAAATTGTCAAGCTGATAAAGTCTATCAATACAAGGATTATGAAAAAGACTCACCGCAGCAGGAGCGAACAGAAACAGAGAAAACTTTGATCAAGCGAATCTTCTTGAATCTTCTGCAAATAGGAGATGGGGAAAAAGATACCAGATTGCGTCAACCGAAAGCCTTTATCTTGTCTCTAGCTGGAGATAATCAAGAAGGACAAAAAGTTTTAAAAGAACTGATTGAAGGTAAACAAGGATTAGTAAAAGGTCGTCTTTTAGTGACGGGAAAAACTGAACGAGAAGAAGAAGCTTGGGTAGATTTAGCCCATGAAGCTTTAATTGAAAAGTGGGACAACCTGAATCTGTGGCGAACCGAAACTCGCAAGGGTAGAGAATTAGCCAAACAGGTGGATAAAGATGCCAAAGACTGGCAAAAAAATAATAAATCTCAGTATTATTTGTGGTCGGGTGACAAGTTAGCAGATGCAGAGAAAATTCTGCAAGAATATCAAGACACGGTGGAGACTACGCAATTGGCTAAAGAGTTTCTCCAAGCTAGTAGCCAGCAAGAATTATATAATTACCTCCGCAGTTCAGACATTGATAATTTAGAGCGAGAGACATTAGAAAAGGAAGCAGCCAATAAATCATTTTTAAGCCGAGAAAAGTTGAGAAATTTACTCGAAAATGAGAAGGAAAAACCACAGATAAGGCTGTCAGCGTCCTGGTTGCTGAAGCAGTGGGGAGAGGAGGTTCCTATCTGGACAGCAAAGGTTGATAAGCAAGGAAATATTGCCCTCTCAATCATCGCAGAAAACGATCTACCAACCACAGTAATCGAAGAGTTAGAAGACGGAATAAACCTAGAAATAGTGGAAGTTCCCGGCGGTGAGTTTTGGATGGGTTCGCCGGAGCGAGAAGAAGGATCATATCCAAATGAGCGTCCGCAACACAAAGTCAAGGTTTCTCCCTTTCTGATGGGCAAATATCTCGTAACGCAGGCGCAGTGGCGAGTAGTGGCTTCTTTGCCTAAAGTTGAACGGAATCTCAACCCAGAACCTTCACACTATAAAGGAAATAGCTGCCGACCAGTGGAACGTATTAGTTGGCACGAAGCAGTAGAATTTTGTGAGAGACTATCACGCTGGTCACAGGAAAAAGGAAAAGGCTATCAATACCGTTTACCCAGTGAAGCAGAGTGGGAATACGCCTGTCGTGCAGTTATCAGTGAGTTAACTTTAGCCGAATGGAATCAGAAATATAACCAACCGTTTCACTTTGGCGAGAAGATTTCCCCAGCTTTGGCAAATTATCTAGAAACTCTTCGTGGAAAGACGACGACTGTAGGAAGGTTTCAAGTAGCGAATCTTTTTGGACTCTACGATATGCACGGCAATGTTTTAGAGTGGTGTACAGACCATTGGTATAAAAAGTATGAGGATGCGCCTAATGATGGTAGTGCTTGGCTGAGTGAGAATGAGGCTAATGAGGCTAATCTTCGTTTGCTAAGAGGTGGTTCTTTCCGCATTACTCCCGATTACTGCCGTTCTGCTGCACGCTATCAGGAGCGTCCCAACCTAAGAAGCGATCGCATCGGGCTGCGGGTAGTTGCGTCGTCGAGGACGGTTTATTCAGTGAACAGTTAACAGTTATTGCTTGTGCCAAGGCTCTGGCTTGGTATATAACATCTAGCGAGCAGACTACCTGAATAATTAGCGAGCAGGATGCTCGCATTCCCTTAAATCTAAGGCACTAAATTAGCTGTTTCAATCCAGTATTATGCTATACTTATTACAAGTATAAACTCGTAAATTGGAGGAAAAAGCCATCAATAATGATACCCACTCCCGAACAGATGCTTACTTGCATTAGAATGTGTCAAACCCTGTCTAACTTCTATACCGATATTCATCTATTTCGGTATGATGAAAATAGTAATGTGAGCATCTTGCTCACTAATGTGGAGTTTGAAGATGAATCATCAACCTGATTTTTACCAAATGTCTCGCCCAGAATTAAGAAAATATGTCCTCTCCCATCGAGAAGATGATGAAGCCCTAAGAATTTATATGGATAGAATGCGAACTGAATCAGGTGT
>NZ_JADBUP010000104.1:0-14725 GCF_020245605.1 Microcystis sp. M061S2
ATTCTTTCTTCTCGGTTTCTTTCTCTATAACGAAGTTCCTTCTTTTTTCTGGTAACTTTCATTTTTTTTAAGGCATAGCAAATGGCACTTGGTCTCACTCCAAACTTCTCGGCTCTGTCTCTTAATCTTGCCTCGGGATTTTCTTAGACATCTTTTGACAGTGCTTTCCAGTCCAGCTTTTTCTGACGATGTTTTACCTTTGTTGCTTCAAGTTTCTCCCTACGAAAGCCATCTATAGCGCTTTTCACGTTACTGAGGTATCGACAAGTTTTGCCAACAAGGGGTTTAAGCCCCTTGCCCATACCTCATTCTGATGAAAACTGCTATATATTTTTACAACAAGCTGAAACATTGGATTACCTAGAGTTAGTAAAAGCGTTTCGGAATTGGGTAAGAAGTCAGCTGAAAAAATAAAAGGAAGATTTTTCGACGTTAAATCTCATACCAATCTCCCGAATCGGAGTCTCAACAATGGAAATCAACAAGTTTTCCCTCTTGGGTCGTCGGTCGTCAACACCAAATTAGGTTACACTTCATCGACCCCGGGGTTAATGCGGATGGAGGGACTCGAACCCACACATCGAAAAGATACTAGAACCTAAATCTAGCGCGTCTACCAATTCCGCCACATCCGCAAATATAGGACTGTATCTGATCATAACATAAGATACTATAGGAAAGATAAAATTTTTTATTCTTAATAATTTTATGCTCTTAGGTTTTGTCTTTCAGTCTCCTGGCCCCGTCCTCTGGGAGATCGGACCGATTTCGGTGCGCTGGTATGGATTTCTCATCGCTATGGCGGTATTATTGGGTGTCACTCTCTCCCAGTACCTCGCCCAAAAAAGAGCGATCGATCCGGATTTAATCGCTGATTTGGCCATTTGGTTAGTAGTGGGGGCTATACCTGCAGCCCGTCTGTACTATGTTCTCTTTCAGTGGCAAGAATACGCGCCAAATCCTGCTGATATTATCGCCATTTGGAAGGGAGGTATCGCTATTCACGGGGCAATTATCGGGGGTTTGCTGGCGGCCCTAATCTTTGCCCGCATTAATCGGGTTTCTCTTTGGCAATTACTCGATCTGGTAGCCCCTTCAGTTATTCTCGGTCAAGCGATCGGACGTTGGGGTAACTTTTTTAATTCGGAAGCTTTTGGCAGTCCGACTAATTTACCCTGGCGGTTGTTTATTCCTCCGGCTAGTCGTCCTTTAGAATATATCGCCGTCGATTATTTTCACCCCACCTTTCTCTACGAATCTCTCTGGAATCTGGCAGTTTTTGCCCTACTCATCTATCTGTTTTTCTGGGGTTTAAAACACCCCAGTAAATTAAAAATTGGCACCCTTACCCTAGTCTATTTTATCGCCTACAGTCTAGGTAGATTCTGGATCGAGGGACTACGCACCGATAGTTTAATGTTTGGGCCGCTGAAAATGGCGCAAATAATTAGTTTAGGAGCGATCGCTGTTGGTCTTTTCGGTTTATTCTGGTTATATAAACTCCAGCGTCCTTTACCGGATGTGGTGGCAACCGTCGGTTATAATCAAAAGTTACCCTAGCTAACCCTGACAATGGATCTAGTAACAATTTTTCAACAGGTTTTAAACGGTTTATCGATCGGTAGTGTCTATGCTATTTTTGCCCTCGGTTACACTTTGATTTTTTCCATTTTAGGGATTATCAATTTTGCCCATGGCGCAATTTTTACCCTCGGTGCCTATTTTACCTACGCTCTAGCGGGGGGAGTTTTCGGTTTTAATGGTTTATTAGCTAATGCCAAATTACCCTTTTCCTTACCCTTTTTTTTAGCACTCTTGCTAGGCTGTATCCTTTCAGGTTTCACCTCGGTTCTTCTGGAAAGATTGGCCTTTAAACCTCTCCGGGTACGGGGTTCTGATTCTCTCTTAACTTTGGTTTCTAGCCTAGGGGCAGCCGTGGTGATTGTCAATGTTATTCAATACTTATTCGGGGCAGAAATTTATACTTTTCCCGATGGGATTTATGGCAATCTTCCCCCCGCAATTAATTTCGGTACGGCCGAGCGCCCCGTGGCAATTCGCACAATTCAGATTATTATTTTTCTGGTTTCAGCAGTGATGGTAGCTTTACTAACTTATTGGGTTAATTTTACCAAAATGGGCAAAGCTTTACAAGCGGTAGCTGAAGATGTCACCACGGCCAGTTTGTTGGGGATCAATCCCGAAAAATTTATCGTGATTACCTTTTTTATTAGTGGTGCCTTGGCAGGTTTAGCAGGAACTTTAGTCGGTTCTAGTGTTAGTATCGCTGGCCCCTATTTCGGTATTGCTTTCGGATTAAAAGGTTTAGGAGTGATTGTTTTAGGGGGGTTGGGAAGTATCCCCGGAGCGGTAATCGGTGGTTTATTATTGGGTATTGCCGAAGCTTTTGTTCCCGCAGAATATTCCGGTTATCGAGAGGCGATCGCTTTTGCTATTCTCTTTATTATGTTGTTAGTTCGTCCCCAGGGTTTACTAGGCAGAAAGTTAATTCAAAAAGTCTAAGTCGGTTTAATTGTCCGCGAGAAAAACTGTTTTTCCCGACAAAGAAGATTGATAGGCAGCGTATGCCACTTCTAGGGCATAAAGACTGGCTTGGGGAGTAACATAGAGAGGAACCCGATCGAACAGATAATCTATTACCATGGCGGTATCTTTGGCAAAAAGACCGCGACGGGTTTCCACTTCTAAAGCTTGGCTACCTTCACTATTAATTAACTGCCCTGTTTCCCCTTCAAAAATTAAGCTGCCCGCCTCGCCATGAATAGTGAAAGTTCGCTCATTTTGCCAAAAAACTTCGCCTTTGCCGTAGGTAACTTCAGCAATTAAGCCATTTTTAAATAATAACTGCGCCTCACACAAACAGGCCAGAAAATAATCGGATTCCGGGGCATTCCAATAACGACAATGACAGGACACGGACTCCACTTCCCCAAATAAATTAGTAAAGCGATGGATACGAGAAAGGGCTGCAATCAAAGGAAAACCGAATAAATCCCGATGAAATGTCCAGCGCCGGGGCGCCGGTCTGCCAGGGACGATCGTGGTATAACGGGCTAGGTGGATATTACCGAGGCTGGCTAAATATTGCTGTTGGGTTTGATGCAGTCCCCCCAAAAGTTCAATATGTTCGACGTGCAGTAATTTGTTCTCGGTTTCGGCTAGGGTGATTAATTCTGCTGCCTCTTTCGGGTGAAAAGCCAGGGGATACTCGACGATAACGTGCTTACCGGATTTTAAGGCAGTACGGGCGATCGAGGCATGGGCCTGATTAACGTTGGCAACGACAATCAGATCGAGATCGGGATGGCTGGCCAGGCTTAGTGCCGAATCTAGGGCAGAAATTTGGTATTTTTGCGAGAAATTAGCGATCGATTCGGCACTATTACCGCTAACATACAGAAGCTGGGCGCGATCATCCGCTTGCAAGCTTTCAGCACGACGTTGAGCGGCGAACCCTGTGCCAACTATACCAATTTTTAGGGGACGATGAGAAGTCATCAGGGGCATTCTGGCGACATTAATTATCGGGAAGTGGGAATTATGAATTATGAATTATGAATTATAAATTGGAGAGATGGTAGTGGGGAGACCAGTTCCTGCGCGACGTTCAGACGTTCGGCGAAGACTTCGGACGTTCGGCGAAGCTCAGTCGAGCCGTTGCGGGGGAGAAGGGGAGAATAAATAAAAATAATCTCCTGAATCCTGACGGCCGACTCCTGACTGCTGCCTCTCGCCTTTCCTAGCTTTATCTTTGCAATTAACTCATCTATTATCTCAAAAATAGCACTCTAAAAGATGTGGGAGGGTGAATTCATATTTTTAATGGACAACGCCAATTTTTTGCCTCTGTTTAGGCCCCAGATCTTCTAAACCGCGATCGGTTGTCGGGGAGCATGACGACTAGGGGAAACCACCACGGGAGTTGGCGACACTGTACAGGTTAATTCTAGAGACTGTTCTAAACTAACCACCCGATTGAGTTGTTGCCATTCAGTGCTAAAAGGAGGCATCGCTAGAGCGCAGGCTTTCCAATGAGCTTCGACGGGAACATCTAGTTGTTGACAAGTGCCACCGCGCCGACCTTGGGTTTGATAGTATCGGCAGTATCGACAGGAAGAAGTAAGAAAGTTTGCGGCTTGCATGGGTTGGCTTTAAAAGGAAGATGATTATAAGGAACTCAAAGGATGACTCTCTTTTCGCTCTGTGTAATATTGTCCTACCCTGCGCCAAGGGTATTTTCCTGACTAGCATAGCTAGAACTGATATGCCATATAGTTTCTAGTGATCCCCAAAAAAAATTTTATTTTTAGAATCTTTTAATAGTTACTTTGCAAAAAGCAGCACTGTCTCAAAACTGAAGAGTTAAACTCAGTTGTGGCCGAGGTTATTGGGTCTAGTATCAGCAATAACAGAACGGGGATCAAGCCTTAGCTCGATAGAATTGATGAATACAGGTTCAATTAAGACAGAAAAGATCGGCCTATTGATTCCCGACTCAAAAGCACTCTTTCCACAATACTATTAAAAAATTGCATCTTTTACTCCGCCCGACTGGGCAAAACAAAAAGCACAACATTGCCAACGCTCAAGCTCTCCGGAGGGACTGGGAGACTGACAACGAGGACAAATCGGCCAGGCTCGATTTCTCTGAAGTATTTTCTGGCTCCAACTCTCTAAACCGTCCAGTTGCTGGGGATTTTCTGGCGGTTTTTCCGGGGTGACATAGCTAGGATGATCTCTGAGGGAATTAGGCGCGATCGCTTCTAGAGGAATTAACTGACTATCTTGCTGCCAACGGGCGGCAGAAAAGCGGATATCGCTCAGGGGAGTCTCTAACTGACTATTAAGCCGTTTTAATAAGCTATAGCGTTGTAAAGACAATTCCTGTGCTAAAGCGGCGCTACTGGTAGCCACCGATAAAACCCCACGACTCAGGGAAAAAGGCCGGGTTTGCTCCAGCAGACGGGGATTAACAATTTTTGCCCATAATTGCAGCACTTGATCGTAGTGGCGATATTCTTCCCAACCCGCCTGTTGAGTAATAGCCGCCAAAATTTTGTCAAGAGAATCTAAAGACATAGGGAAAATCTGGGGAATACCACGTTAGACTAGGACGAAAAAACCCGCTAACCTTTCAGCATAACCTTTAATACCCCCGCCCTGGATATCTGCCATGAAATCCGATCGATCCCCATCCTCCCAAGATTTGCCTCTCTCGATCGTCCATCAACCCAGTTCAGCCATCGATCCCGCTCAGAAACCAGAATATCTGGAAGCTGCTGTCATTAACGTCTATCCCCCAGCTAAAGATGCCTTTTTTACCCCTTGGGGTATCCGGGCAATGGTGATCTTTTTAATTGCTAATAGTCTCCTCGGTCTCAATCAATGGTTAACCAATACTACCCCCACCCCGAGGAAAGCTGAGAATTCCCCCCGCGAGCAGCACCAAAATAACTCCCGCCACCTCGATCGATTGATAGCGATCGCTCGTCCAGTACAGAAAACTCCTCAAACCAGTCTGAGCGTTAATATTCCCGCTCCTCCAGTTAAAACTAGCCCGATAACTAATATTACCGCCCCACCAGTGGTTCAGAGTCCCCCCACCGCTATCAATCCGACTAATGCCCTCTTACCCCCGAATCCGCCACCGTCCCTGATGCCGGCCCATCAATTACCCGTCAGTAAGATCGAGCAATCTTTACCCGTCTCCCCCCCGGACCCCAGTACCCCGCCCGTATCTTCCCTAGTTTCCGCACCACCGCCACCACCGCCCCAAGTCACCCCCGCCCCCTCGACCGCGATCATTAACGAACGAATGTTAGAGGAATTGCGTCAAAGAGAAGAATCACCCGCTAATTTACCCTTTTTTCAACGGGAAAAAGCCCGTCGCTTGGCCAATCAAAACCCACAGGATGCGGCGGAGTTAATGAAACAGTTACCGCCAGAATTACAAGTACCCCCTTCTCCCAGTAGTCCGCCACCTTCAGAAACAGCCGATCCCCCCCAGTCCCCCGCCCCTAGTTCTATCATTATTGATAGGAGCGGCACTTCGGTAAACTATTAGGGTTGGTATCGGGAGGACGGCAATGGGTTTGTTAGATCGCATGGGCCAAGCAATTCGCGCCCAAGTCAATAGTCTGATTCAGGAAAATCAAGATCCCGAAAAACTGCTGGAAAAGGCGATCTTGGAGATGGAAGGGGAATTGATGCAAATGCGACAAGCCCTGGCGGCAGCCGTCGCTACCCAGAAACGTACCGAGCGCCAACGACAACAACAGGAAAAAGCCGCTCAAACTTGGCACGAACGCGCCCAATTAGCCCTAGATCACGGTAACGAGGAACTCGCCCGCCAAGCTCTCAGCCAATGGCAAACCTATCAAAGTCAGATCGCCCCCCTACAAATCTCCCTGCAACAACAGACGGCTATTATACAAAAATTAAAGAAAGAACTCTTGACAATTGAACGCAAATATGCTGAGATGAAAGCACAGAAAAGCCTTTATGTGGCCAGATTGCGATCGGCGAGCGCCAGTCAAAAAGCCCAAGAAATTATGGGCAGTTTGAACAGCAGTCAGATGGGGACTATTTTCGAGAAATTAGAAGCAAAAGTCCTAGAAGCGGAATCCCAAGCCGATTTAATCCAGTATAAAGACCCCTTGGAGCGACAATTCCAAGATTTGGAGGGACAAAAACAAATTGAAGCCGAATTACTCAAGTTAAAACAAGAAAACTTGGATGGGTGATAGGGAATTATAAATTATGAATTATGAGTTATGAAGTGGGGTGTAGGGTGTGGGGAAAAAAAGCTGTCTCCTGACTCCTGACTGTTGACTCCTAACTCCTATCCCCTATCCTAGCTCTCGTGGTTTATATTAAAGAATAAGCCGTTAGGCAAGATGGGAAATTTTAAGAACAGTTAACTGATTTAGTACACACCGAGAGGAACAAGAGCGTCATGGGTTTATTCGATCGCCTTAGCCGAGTTGTCCGAGCTAACCTCAATGATATGGTGAGCAAGGCTGAAGATCCAGAAAAAATGCTGGAACAAGCTGTCAGTGATATGCAAGAGGATCTAGTACAGGTACGTCAAGCGGTTGCTAGAGCGATCGCTGAACAACGACAAACGGAACAAAAATACAGTAAAGACCAGTCAGAAGCCAATAAATGGGAACAAAGAGCCAAATTAGCCCTTTCTAAAGGGGATGAAACTCTCGCTCGGGAAGCGCTTAAACGCAAGAAAGATTGCACGGAAACCGCCGCCATTCTCAAAAATCAACTGGATCAGCAAACGGTACAGGTAGATAGTCTGAGAAAAAACTTGATCGCGCTCGAAAGTAAGATTTCTGAGGCAAAAACCAAGAAAAATATGTTAGTAGCTCGCTCCAGAGCCGCAAAAGCTAACGAACAAGTCCAAAAAACCCTCGGCAGTATCAATACCAGTAGTTCCGTGGCTGCTTTTGAGCGCATGGAAGAAAAAGTTATGCAGTTAGAAGCTAGTAGTCAAGCTTACGCTGAAATCACTCAGACGGGCATCGAAGAGGAATTCGCTAAACTAGAATCGGGTAGCGATGTGGATGATGAATTAGCAATGCTGAAAGCACAAATGTCCGGGGGAGCATTACCCGGTACAGCTTCTAGTCAACCCACTTTACCCCAAGCAACCACCGTCAGGGATTCGGCAGTGGATGCGGAATTAGAGGAATTGCGATCGAAGTTAAAAGAAATGTAAAACTTTGAGAGCGTCGAGACGTACTATCTACGGTACGTCTCTATTTATTGAGTTTGTTGTTCAGATAGGGAATATTAATTGCTAGTCATAATTAACCATCACTATTATGCGGGATGATTTATCTAATTGACGTTCCTCAATTATCGAAGTAATTGCCTTACAAAAAAGAGCCGAACAACAGTACAACCAAGCACAAGCTGAGGTTTTAAAATGGGAAAAAAGAGTTAAACTCGCTCTAGATAAAGGTGATGAGTCTCTGGCACAAGAAGCTAATATAAAGAAAAAACATCACATTAATACCGCAAATATTATTAAAAATCAACTGGAAAAACTGAATATCCAAGTTGATAAACTGAAAGAAAAATTGCCGATTTTAGAAAGAAAGATTAACGAAAAAAGTATCGGCAGTATAGATACTATTTACCATTCAGCTTTTGAGCGCATGGAAGCAAAATTTATGCGGTTAGAATCCAATAGTCAAGCTGACGGTGAATTGGTTGACATCGATCCACTAGAATCAGGTAGCGATGTGGAGGATGAATTAGCACTGCTAAAAGCACAAATGTTACTGGGTAAAACTGCCTATCCACCTACCGTCAGGGATTCAGCAGTAGATGCAGAATTAGCGGAATTGCGATCGAAGTTAAAAGAACTGTAAAACTTTGAGATTGTCGAGACGTATTACAGCCCTTCTCATCAATATGAAGTATAGCCTGATCTGGTATCTAAGACCGAAGACTGTCTAATGTTAACCGTTTCGGGGTTCCCCAGAACGAAAACTTCGTACCTCATCATTAGAAAAAAATCCCAAACAATGCCGCTCAAAACCCTTTAATTCTGAAGATAATCCTAAGATTCAGCCCGAAAAAGAGCCAGAAAGGTGAGGATAGCTAGGATGGAAGTGAAAAGCAATTTTGACTCGAAATTATCCCAAGGGATCGATCGCATTTAACGAAACCCTTACCCCAACAGCATAAGACAAGAGAAGGACTTATTAAGGAGAAACCCAGCCATGAAAATCGGCGTAATCAAAGAAAGTGACCAAGGCGAGGCGCGGGTGGCGCTAGTGCCGGATACCGTCGCCCGTTTAGTCAAGGCGGGATTTGAGGTAATGGTCCAAAATGGGGCGGGAATTAGCGCTAACTTTGCCGATAGTGCCTATAGTGCCGTGGGAGCCGCCCTGAGCGAAAACAGCGAATATATCTATGAAACTGCTGATATTATTCTCAAAGTCGTCCCTCCTAGCGATAGCGAGATCGATCGCCTCAAAAATGGTGGTATTCTCATCGGCTTTCTCGATCCCCTGCGGCAACCCCGGCGCATTGCCAAATTAGCCGAGCGCGGGATCACCGCTTTGAGCATGGAATTAATTCCCCGCAGTAGTCGCGCCCAGAGTATGGATGCCCTCTCCTCTCAGGCTAACCTCGCCGGTTACAAAGCGGTACTCCTCGCCGCCGTTGAGCTGCCGAAAATGTTCCCGATGATGACTACCGCCGCCGGTACGATCGCCCCCGCCAAAGTGCTGGTATTGGGGGCAGGAGTTGCCGGATTGCAAGCTTGCGCTACCGCCCGCCGTTTGGGGGCAGTGGTGGAGGCTTTTGATATTCGTCCCCAAGTCAAAGAAGAAGTACAGAGTGTCGGGGCGAAATTTATTGAAATGCCCCTAGAAGAAGATACCGTCGCCGATAACGGTTATGCCAAAGAGGTTTCTCTTAGCACACAGGAGCGCATTTGTCAAGCCCTAACGGAACCAATTAAGCGGGCTGATGTGGTGATCACCACCGCCCAAGTACCGGGGAAACAGGCCCCGCTGCTAGTCACCAAAGAAATGATCGCCACCATGAAAGCGGGGTCGGTAATCGTTGATTTAGCGGCGGAACAGGGCGGAAATTGCGCCTACACCCAACCGGGACGAGAAATCATCGAAAATGGGGTAAAAATCGTCGGAGCCGTTAATCTTCCTGCCACAGTGGCCACCAATGCCAGCCAGATGTACGCCAAAAACCTGCAAATGCTGCTACAGCTTCTAGTCAGCAAAGAGGGCAGTTTAAACCTCGATTTTGCCGATGACATCATTGATAGTGCCTGTGTCACCCACGCCGGCGAAATCCGCAACCAACGCATTAAATCCGCCCTCAGTGAACAGTTATCCGCTTTTTAGCTATCAGGATTCAGGAGGCAGGAGTCAGGAGTCAGGAGGCAGTATTCTCCCCACACCCCACACCCCACACCCCACACCCCACACCCCACTTCCCAATCCCTATCCCCTATCCCCTTTTTAATTAACCAATGACTGCCCAACTTTTAACCGCTTTAGTGGTATTTGTCCTCGCTTCCTTTGTCGGTTTCGAGGTGATCAATAAAGTTCCTCCCACTCTCCATACACCCCTGATGTCGGGAGCGAATGCAATTTCAGGTATCGCCGTTGTCGGTGCGCTCCTCATCGCCGGAGGCACGGATTGGCACGAATTAACCGTAATTTTAGGGTTAATTGCCGTTATTTTGGCGATGGTTAACGTGGTCGGTGGTTTTGTCGTTACCGATCGAATGCTGCAAATGTTCAAGAAAAAAGAGGCTAAATCATGAATAATGCCCTTATCACAGGGATCGAGTTATCCTATCTACTCGCCGCCATTTTATTTATCATCGGTCTTAAACAATTATCTTCCCCCGCTACCGCCCGTCAAGGCAATTTTCTGGCTGCCATCGGGATGCTAATCGCCATTATTGCCACCTTAATCAATCAAGAAATCCTCAGCTATGGTTTAATCGCCGTGGCGTTGGTGATTGGCTCAATTATCGGCCTAGTTTCGGCGCAAAAAGTCCCGATGACAGCTATGCCCCAAATGGTGGCGATTTTTAACGGTTTAGGCGGTGCTGCCAGTGCTTTAATTGCCATGGGCGAATACTGGCGTTTACTGCAAAGTGGTGAAAATATTGCCTTTGACTCGATACTGATCGCTATTTTGGGTATATTGATCGGCGGTGTCACTTTTACCGGTAGTGTCCTCGCTTTTGCCAAATTACAGGAATTAATCAGTGGCGCCCCCGTAACTTTTCCTTTCCAACAACCCTTTAACATTCTCTTGCTACTCACCTTTTTAGGGGGTAGTGTCTATCTCTTTTTCGATCCCACCTCGATCGATGTTTTCCTGACCTTGGTGGCACTTTCCTTAATTTTCGGGGCTTTATTCGTGCTTCCCATCGGCGGCGGCGATATGCCTGTGGTTATCTCCCTCTTAAACTCTTTTTCGGGACTTGCCGCCAGCGTAGTCGGTTTTATCCTGATGAATAGTATGCTGATCATCGCTGGTGCTTTGGTGGGTGCGTCGGGGATTATCCTGACTCAGATCATGTGTAAAGCCATGAATCGATCGCTGGCTAGTGTACTATTTGGGGCATTTGGTACAGGTGCTAGTGCTGGGGGCGAAGCGAGCGCCACTTCTAGCCTTGATAAATCGGTTCATGCTATTGATTCAGAAGAAGGGGCGATGATGCTCGGTTATGCGCGTTCTGTGGTGATTGTACCCGGTTACGGCATGGCGGTGGCCCAAGCACAACACGCAGTGCGAGAATTGGCCGAACAGTTGGAAAAAAATGGCGTTGAGGTTAAATATGCTATTCACCCCGTGGCCGGAAGAATGCCAGGTCACATGAATGTATTATTGGCCGAAGCTAATGTTCCCTATCCGCAACTCTACGATATGGATGATATTAATCCTGAGTTTGAGCGCGTCGATGTGGCGTTAATTATTGGGGCGAATGATGTGGTTAATCCCGCTGCCCGTCACGATAAGGCTAGTCCGATTTATGGAATGCCGATTCTCGACGTGGATAAGGCACAGCACACGATCGTGATTAAGCGCAGTATGCGATCGGGTTTTGCGGGGGTAGAAAACGAATTATTCTACAATCCCAAAACCTTTATGCTCTTTGGTAGCGCTCAAGATGTGGTAGCACAATTAGTATCACAAGTCAAGGATTTGTCATAATTATTGACAAATAGGACGGGGTTTTCACCCCGTCTTTTTTTATCTGATTTTTCAGAGTTTAAAGATAATCAAGAACTAATTCCCCTTTGCTCACTTTTTCGGTAATTAAAGTTCTGACTAACTCTAATTCTTCTAGGGTCACTTTACCATCAGACCTCATAGCTAGGGCGATTCTTTCCCTTTCCCCTTGAGTGATCACGCCATCAACACTAGCCTGTTCTATAATAGCCCGCAACTTTTCTAGTTCCTGTTGTTCTTCGGCGGTTAATTCTGCTTGATTAGGGCGAGATATTTCCATAAAAATTTCTCCTTGAGTGATCAACACAAACTTGATAATTTTTTTCTAAGTAGTAGAACCCATGGCAGTTATCCCCAGTCAGCATCGGCAATCAGGGACGATGCCTAATCCAGTTACACTTCATATTTTATCAGAACCCTAGGCCGCTGCACTGCCCACCCATTTATCTTTAAACCCTATCGAGAAAACGGGTTTCTCGAAAAAACCCGTTTTCTGTAAATTTATGTTATGGAAACCTTGAAAAATTCGGGATTGTTGGGCTAAAACTGTTGGCAATAAACTTTTGCAGTTAATGTCATGACTTCTACCCTTTTGCCGAGCCTTCCTGCTGTTGACGATGTTTTGTTCAATTTCGCTCAATCTGATGGTTTTTGGGCGAATTTAGAAACCGCTTTTGGAGCAAGTTATGATGTGGTTAAAGCGACGCAATTACGACAGCAGTGGAAAAGCCGAAATTTTAGTCAACTTCCTGAGATTGAGGTTGTCAACAGCAGTCTTTTAGGTAGTGCAAATGGCGCTTATGGGATTAGCACCAATAAGATATATCTATCTGAAAGCTTTTTTGCTTCTGCTAGTTCAGATGCTTTGGTTGCGGTGATTTTAGAAGAAATTGGGCATTTTTTGGATGCTCAAATTAATAGGGTGGATACGGTGGGGGATGAGGGAGAATTATTTTCTCATCTGGTGAGAGGGGTTAATTTAACTGAGGCTGAGTTAACTTATATTCAAGCAGAAGATGATCGTTCTGTTATTGATTTAGGGGGACAATTTATAGGGGTTGAACAAACAGCACCAATTACTTTAATTGTCAATACTACTATAGATGAGAATGATGGAAGTGCCACTATTGGGAGTGGTTTATCTTTGCGGGATGCTGTGGCAATTGCTAATAAAAGTCCTAATACTCCCTATATTATTAAGCTGCAATCAGGAACAACTTATGCTTTAACTTATGTTAATAATACGACAACAGGCGATCGCAGTTTGAAGACACAAGGTACGATTACCATTGAAACTGATGGAACAGCACTGGCTTCTATTGTTAATAATGCTAGTCCTATCTCTGGGCAGAATGATAACAATTCTATTATATACAACTCTAGTAAACTTGGAGTTACATTAAATAATCTCTATATCAGCAACAAAGCAGGAAGGGGAATTTACAACGACTACTGGGGAACATTAACATTAACCAACAGTACAATATCTGGTAATACGGCTACTAGTGGAGGGGGAATTTACAACAATAGCTGGGGAACATTAACATTAACCAACAGTACAATATCTGGTAATACGGCTACTCGCTATTCTGGAGGGGGAATTGACAACAGTGGAACATTAACATTAACCGACAGTACAATATCTGGTAATACGGCTATTTATGGGGGGGGAATTGACAACTCTGGGGGAACATTAACATTAACCAACAGTACAATATCTGGTAATACGGCTACTGGTTCTGGCGGGGGAATTCATAGCTCGAGCTTGAGATCGGGGGGAACATTAACATTAACCAACAGTACAATATCTGGTAATACGGCTACTTATTTCGGGGGGGGAATTGACAACCATGAAACATTAACGTTAACCAACACTACAATATCTGGTAATACGGCTACTTATCGAGGAGGGGGAATTAACAGTTCTGGAGGGGGAATTAGAAACGGGGGAACATTAACATTAACTGATAGTACAATAACAGGTAATACGGCTACTTATGGAGGGGGAATTCACAATCCTTGGGGAACATTAACATTAACTGATAGTACAATAACAGGTAATACGGCTACTTATGGAGGGGGAATTCACAACAGGGGAACATCAACATTAACTGATAGTACAATAACAGGTAATACGGCTGATGATGGGGGGGGAATTGACAACAGGGGAACATTAACATTAACTAACAATACAATATCTGGTAATACGGCTGGCGCAGGAGGGGGAATTTACAACGGGGGTACATTAACATTAACGAATAACATTCTTACTAACAATAATGCCAACTTAGGTGGTGGTATTTACAATAGGGGTACATGGAGTTCAAATAGTATTATTAGTGGACATACTGCGAACCAAGTTTGGTATATAGATTCAGATGGAGATTCAACTACATCTGAATCCAGCTGGATTAATGGTCAATGGATAGCAAATCCAATAGATCCAAAATATCCAAATATATATGATGATGCCACTTACACAGCACTCCCACCCACACCTGATTCTCCACCTAAACCAACGATATCAGTCAGTAATGCGTGGTTTGATGCTCCCACAGGGAAGGTTATTTTCGAGGTTAAACTGTCCTCAACCTATGATAAACCGATAACCGTTGATTACTATACCCTTGATGGAAGTGCCAATTCAATAGACCCTAACCAATTAAAAGATTTTAACAATGTTGTCAAACGAACCCTCTCCTTTTTCCCAGGACAAACCAGTAAACAAATAGAAATTACTGTTTTAGGAAGTGCGCCTCCTACCGACCAAACCTTTGAGATTTTGGCTAGAGACACCGCTTATCGTGATTGGACAGATACGGACAAAGGCAAAGAAGTAGATAAGATCTATGACTATAGTGACCTGGGTTACGAAGGCTATCGTATCAATAAAGTTTTCAAAGATTCTACCACAGGATTTGATGCTGTTGGTTTAACTTCTGATGAAAAATTCTTTCTGGTTTTA
>NZ_JADBUP010000105.1:0-4167 GCF_020245605.1 Microcystis sp. M061S2
CCAGTGCTCTACATTATGGCGGGGGTCGCCGTCCTCACGAACGAACATGCACGAGCCGGGACCGGAACCGTACATGATCAGGAAGTCTTCCGGCTTGTCTGCATAGGTGATTTCCAGCGGACGACGCATGTCTTCGATGTACTGAGACATGTTGCGCACCAGATGATCACCGATGCCGAGTTCCTTGGCATTGGAGAACCGCGATACGGCACGGGCGATAGTCATCTCCTCATATCGCTTGAGCCGACGCCATGCACGGTTCGTAGTGGCCCATGCCTGTGCCCGACGTGGGTCAGCCAGATCGTCCTTGAGTTTCGTGAGGAAGTCGGGGAGGGCCTCGTCGTAGCAGAAGAACGGCGTGCAGAACTTGTAGATATCGTCGCTTGCCGTACCCGTCATGCTGATGTTTGTGAATACACGAACCGTGTCCGGTTTGGACCCGAACATGATGGGGGCGGTGAAAGCAAAGCGATTGTTCTGCAAATTCTCACGGGCATACCGGCGAAGCTCCAGAAAATCCTTGGAGACGAACCGGACAATGCGCGCTGCCATGGCAAGCGGCGCGCTGTTGATGTTGAAGTCATAGCCCCCGGTGGCCATGACTTCATCGGGATTCTGGCCCTGCTCCTTAATGGCCGCACGCAGACAATTGATTTGTTCTCGTGTGCTCAGTGTGAACATGCGAGTCATCGCAGATACCTCACGTAGATTTTGCCTGTTTGGATTGAGCGAAAGAAGGCATGCTTGATCTTCTTGTTGACGTAACGCCATTTAAGGTACGTCAACCAATTGGGAAACTTATGATTAAACAGTTTCTTCATTAAACTACGACGGTTGCCTCGATACCGAACGTGCCGATGGATCGGCCCACGTTGCGCTGATTGATATCAGAAATCAGCTTGCCGTTGTTAAGGTCTAGGCCGTACCACGTCGCACGATCACTAATGCCGAGTAGGCCGATGGGCACCATCTTGTCCTCACGCATAAGCGTGTTGGTAATGATAACTGCACCCGGCTGAAAATTGTTAACACTAAGGTCGCCTTCATTACTCTTGTATACTTCAAGTTTAGTGAATTTGATCTTGCCCATACCAACAATCGTTGCATCGCGCCCTGATAGGCCGAGGGCTAGCGAATGAGAGCGAAGGTTGATGCTGAGATACCGATCAAGCGGGTCTACCTTGCCAAGATTTAGAAACAGTGACGAGCCAGTGCCACGATCCGTCTTAAAGACGGACAGCATGGGCACGTCCTCGCGTCGAACTGTGACGAATGCAGAGCCGTCACGGGAAAGAGTAAGCATGGTTCATCAATCCTGTAGTGGAGTGGAGGAGACAGTTCGATACATATTTGCTGCATCGAACAGAAACTTAGCAACAGCAGTTGGTCGCATGTTGCGCATGATTGCTGGATTGGGATTAGGCTGTGACTGGACAACGCCAACAACATCTTCTCTTGTCATGCGTTTTAGGTCACGTGCCTGCACTTGCTTGGGGTGTTGCAGGAAATGAGGAAGCTGCGTTGACCAGCGATAGAGAAATGGATCACGGTACGCAAAGATGCGCCGTGCTACTGCTTGCACTTGGTAACGGCTATTCCTATACCCCACAATACGACCAAGAATTTCTGTAGTGGGATCGTACCTAGCAAACCTAATAGGAAAGGTTACAACCTCTCCTACATCGAACATCCTACGTCGAGCCATTGATGTCCTTTGTTTTTTATTGTTATGAATTATAGCCTAAAGAGGTATCTATGTCAAGCCGCCTTACGACTGTAGACCTTTTGGAACCAGTCGAGTTTCGCTTGATCGAAATTAGCATTAGTGTTGCGCATGGAACCTTCGGTAAGGAACATGCGGATAGCCTTGTCCTTACCGATGATGCTGTTCTCTTTGTTATCCTCCCGTGGACCCCAGCCTAGGCGCAGCATGAAGTTTAGAAGGGCATCAGGAGAGTAACCGCGATCACGATAATCAAGGAGAGAAGCAGCACCATCACGCTTACTCATCTTCTTCTTGTCTTTGAAGATCAGACCGACATGGGCGAACTTAGGTGGTGGCGCACCATGTAGTTGATCACGGTCATCACACTTCTGAATAGCTGACCAGATAGCTAGCTGCTTGGCCGTGTTAGTGATGTGGTCGGTGCCACGAATAATAAAATTAACACTCATCAAGTAGTCATCAATAACACTGGCGAACTGGTACGTCGGCTCACCTAGTTTGTCACCGCCGCGTAGCAGTACGGTACGCCCGTTGATCTGCTCGATATTGGTGTCGGTAATAGGGATTCTATCGGCAACTTCATCACGCCATGAGCGAGGCATGAAGTCCTGCCAGTTGAGGATGATTGCGCCATTGTCGGCACGGAACGCAAAGCCATGTTCCAGAAGACGCTCGGCTTCCGCCTTGTAGATGGACGTGCGCTGAGACTGGCGCTCAAAGCGATCCCAATCCAGCCCAAGCCATTTCAATCCATCATAGATAGGTTGGATGGTCTCAGGCTTGTTACGCTCAGTATCCGTGTCATCCAAACGAAGGATGAACTGGCCACCTGTAGCCTTGGCAGCAAGCCAGCAGAAGTATGCTGTGCGTGCGGTGCCAAAGTGCATCATCCCGGTAGGCGAAGGGGCGATGCGAGTAACATATTCCATGTGAGCACTCCTATGCTGCACGAAGTTTCTTACGAAATTGAAGAACTGCTAGGTCTGACCTAGACAGAGCTAGCTTTCTAAGCGAATTTCGTCTTACAATAACAAGGTATGGAGCGCCACCATTGCAGGTTAGGTACGCGTCCAAACCATTTGAAAAAACTTTATCTAATGTAAAGGCTTGAAATTTGTAGCCGTCGAACAAGACTCTACCTGTGATGAACATAGTTCTGTCCGACCAGCGATCAATAATGCTGTAACTAGCCTCTAGGGATGGTCGCACATGGGTATGGGAAAAGACTTCCGCCCCTGCCACGTCGTATGGTAAGCCCATCGTCTCAGTAATGGGGTAGATCATGTCATGCCTACCAGTTTAGGGTTGATGACCAATTCTTCTCGCTTGGTAACGAGCATGTAGTTACTCTTGTGGAATGGAATGACTGTCCGCACAGGCGCAGGGCTACCGCAGTCTAAGCATGTGCGATAACCTAGCTGTAGGCGTGCAGTGGGATACTCTTCCCCGCATTTGCAGCAGTGGGCCATTGCCGACTCTCCATAACCGGATTATGCACATATTATAAGATAAACATCCTGCTATGTCAAGTCGGCAAGTCAGAAAGCAGCAGCAAAGCTGCCATCGGCTACGTTCCACACCTCGGGCTTATCGTCCGTGGTGTAGAATACGCGCCGAATACCAGCCTGACGAATGACCGCTTGGCAAACAGTGCAGGGTTTGGCGAGGGCTACAGAACCGTCGCGCTTGACCCGTGATACAGCCAGATCAACGCCATGGCTGGCATCGAATCCGGCATGTAGAATGCAGCTAGACTCAGCGTGTAGAAACGGCCACGGACTGTATCTAGCCAGCTTTGGATGGGTTTTGAGTTCATTATGTTTTGCCGAAATTACATGGTTTCCAGAAAAGAGAACGGCACCAATCCTAAAATTAGTGCCGTTGCGACCACCTACGCCGGGACCAGATAAAGCTACCGCTTTAGCTGCTTCCAGCATTCGTGAGATTCGGGCCATCGCGCAATTCGCGCAACATCCTGTTTACTGGCTTTTCTCCATATCGGTGTACGAGATATTCATACTTGTGCCACGGCATGTTTGCCATGCGCCGTGCTTGAGAACGAGAGTTGCGGACTGCCTGATCGGCGCGCGGGCCTGGCGGGATAGTTGGTGGCACGAACGACGGATCGCAGAGTTGGCCTTTGAAGGATAGACTCATTTGTGTAAACCTTTCTCAATTTTGTAAGCGTGGTAACAAACAATGACGATGTAGGCGAATACAGTTAGGCTGATAATCAAGGGGTAATTTCCCCATTCTCAAGCCAATGCTTGTAAGTCTCGGGGAAATTCTTGGTAGCCATCCGCATAAGGTCTTTGTGAAACAGGCGGTAGAGCATGTTCTTGATGTTCGTCTCCTCCTCCTCAGAGATATCAGTAAAGATACTCTTCATAAGAGGGCCGATATCACGAACAGTGCCAGTCAGTGTGCCGTCCTCACGAGCA
>NZ_JADBUP010000106.1:0-8877 GCF_020245605.1 Microcystis sp. M061S2
GAGAATCGTCGTTCAAAACCTTGCGTCTTCATCGGCCCGCGTCCTGTAGGGGCGAAGCATTCGGACAATAACCTATCGGTGAAAAGGTAGATTTTCTATCCGAATGCTTCGCCCGTACTTATTCAGCAAACCCTAAGTAGGTAGGCGTTAAAAATTATCAGATGCCCCCCTTATCAAGGGGGGATTAAGGGGGGATCCCCCCGCCTATCGGCACCCCCCTTATCAAGGGGGGCAGGGGGGATCGAACCTAAAATCTATTTTTAATTTAATTATAACCAGCTACTTAAGGTAATCTATTTTCTTCTCCCTTCTCTGTCACCTAAAAATAACTACCATGTCCGATTCTCCTGAATCTATCCGCAATACTAGCGTCAGCGATCAAGCTACTAATAATGATGCTCTCGGATTTGAGCCTTATGTAATAGCGATCGCTGAATTTTTGTTGCATGAGCAGACACAACCACCCCTAACTTTATCGGTTGAGGGAGAGTGGGGTAGTGGCAAGTCTTCTTTTATGAAAATGTTAGAGGAATATTTACGAGAAAAAGGAGGTCGGACGGTTTGGTTTAATGCTTGGCGACACGATAAAGCGGAGTCGGTATGGGCAGCTTTTGCGCTGTCTTTTATTAAGCAGATTTCTACGCCCAAAAATTGGCGAGATTTGCCTCGAATTATCCTAGGACACTTTAAATTACAATTATTGCGTTTTAACCTAGAAAAAGGCTTATTTGAATTAATTAAAGCTTTACCAGTAATAATTTTTGTGATTTGTGCCTCAATTGCCATTCCTTTTATTTTAATCATTTATGGAGTTGAAGGAATTAACGAATTAATCGGACTAACAACCTCTCAAGATGTTTTTTGGAGCAAAATTAATTCAGTTTTTAAGTTATTATTTACTGCGGTCGGTGTCACCTTATCAGGAGCGGGGATTTTCGCTGGTATTAAGAGTTTATTGAGAAATTTTCAAAGGTTACTCCAAAACCCTAAAAACAACCTAATTAAATACATAGAAGCCCCAGATTATAAAAAACAATCGGCATTTGTAGAAGAATTTCATGAAGATTTTGCTAAAATTGTCGATGCTTATATTGGCAATGATCGGGTATATGTATTTATTGACGATTTAGATCGTTGTGAACATCCAAAATCAGCGGACTTGATGCAGGCGATTAATTTGATGATTGCTGATGATCCTTCAGTGGTGTTTATTTTAGGAATGGACAGAGAAAAAGTAGCCGCTAGTTTAGCGGTAAAATACGAAAACATCCTCAAGTATTTACCGTCGGAAACCACAGAAATTGATCCTGATATTTTAGCGAGACGTAGTGCTAATAAAGGGTTAGCTTATGGTTATACCTTTATTGAAAAGTTTGTCCAGCTTCCCTTTTTAGTTCCCCAACCATCCCAGTCAGATTTTGAGCGTTTTTTGATTCAGCTTGCTACTTCAACTCCTCCCAATTTACAGCCAGCTAAACCTCATTTTACATTTTTTCAGTCATTCTGGGGTAAGTTTAAGTTAGCTTTACCCTGGAGAAATAATTCGCAAAAGCATCTCACTTCCCCAACAAGTAATCAGACAAGTGATTTAAAAAACTTGTCTTTAGATAATCCTTCGATAGAATCCGAACAAACCGAAAAAGAGAAAGCACAAGCAGCTGTAATTAAGCGATTAGAAGCGATTCAAGTCAACAAATCTGATAATAGAGATTCCCAAACAGTGCGGAATGTCATTATGATGGTGGCTCCTGCATTGGATTACAATCCGCGACGGATTAAACACTTTATCAATGTCTTTCGTCTCAAGGTTTATATCGCTAATGAAACTGGTTTATTTTTTGAAGAGCGAGATGAGAATGATAATTTGTTAGTTCCTTCTCTAACTTTTGAACAGTTAGGTAAATTTACTGCCATTAGTTTAAAATGGCCATTGTTATTGTCAGATTTAGAAAATGATCAGCAAATTTTAGCAAAATTAGAAGAATTTGCACTAGATGAAGAAAAAACCCAAGAATATGAAGAGTCGATTCGCTATTGGGGTAGTCATACTAAGCTTAAAGCTTTAATGGCTTACGGTCATGAAAAATCGGCAGCTAACTCTAAATTTAGCTTGGCAGAGGTAAATGTTGATAAATTATTACAAGTATCGCCCAAGATAATTCGGCAAACTGAAACTGTAATTTTACCAAACTTTAACCCAGAAATGGTGGATATACCCGCTGGTAAATTTAACATGGGTTCTAATGAGTATGAAGATGAAAAACCGATACATCAAGTAATTGTGCCAGCATTTCAGATAGGCAAATATCCCGTCACTCAAGCACAGTATCAAGCGGTGATGGGAAATAATCCTTCCAGGTTTTCAGGAAATCCCCAGAACCCGGTAGAATCTGTTACTTGGTTTAATGCTCAAGCTTTTTGTGAAAAACTGAGCCAGTTAACTGGAAAAAACTACCGTTTGCCTACAGAAACAGAATGGGAATATGCCTGTCGCGCTGGTACTGAAACCCTATTTAGTTTTGGCGATGATAAAGATAAACTAGGAGATTATGCCTGGTTTGATGGTAATTCAAATAATACAACCCATCCTGTTGGGGAAAAGCGACCTAATCCCTGGGGAATTTATGATATGCACGGCAATGTTTGCGAATGGTGTGCGGATCAATGGTATCCAAGTTATGTTAACAAACCAGACAATATTAAGGAAAACGGTAGTATCGCCTGGCTAGATAACAAGATAACTAATGAGTCATCAATGGCCTTGCGCGGCGGTTCGTGGAGCGGTCGTCCTTTCTTCTGTTTCTCAGCGGCCCGAACCGAGAGCGTTGCCTTCCTTGGCTACGATTATATAGGTTTTCGTGTTGTGTGCAGTCTCCCCCAATCAGTTAACAGTTAACAGTTAACAGTTATCAGTTGCTCCGAGCCTATATGGAAGCGCACCAATAACCAATAAAAAGATGAAGTCTAATAGGGCGAGCGTGAGAATGGAGATCGCTGTAGTTAGCCATCACCGCTTTTCAAGGTTACTTTAATGTTAGAATCGAATCACTTCTTTTAGGTTTTGCTATGCGTGCGATTGAAACCACTGGTATCCTCAATACCCAAGGGCAAATTCAACTTGATCATCCTATTCCCCAAGAAAAAGATCGGTTTGTACGCGTCATTCTTTTGATGTCGGAGGATGAACTGAACGAAAAAAACTGGCTAGATGCCGTTGCCCATAACCCTAGCTTTGCTTTTCTGCAAGATCCCGAAGAAGATATTTATACTCTTAACGATGGACAACCTGTAACTAATGAAGGGTAAAATTGTATTAATTCAATTTCCCTTCGACGATTTATCTTCCAGTAAGGTTCGTCCTGCTTATTGCCTAACCAATCAAATTGGAGGCTATCAACACATTATCTTTGCCCTAATTACCAGTCGTATTCCAGAAAATCCCCTTCATACAGATATTATTCTGAGACCAGAAAATCCAGATTTTATGATCAGTGGTCTTCGCCAATCGTCAGCCATCAGACTTGATCATTTAGTAACACTTCGCTCTTCACTGATTCAGCGTGAACTAGGCTCATTATCATTAAAAAACCAAACCTTAATTGTAGATATTTTGTCCGATATTCTACGTTCTTAAAAAAAATACGATCACTGATTTCTTCGGGGGCATTATTTAACGCAGTTTTTGGCTTTAAATTACGATAAATTTATCTGCTTTATCCGTTACGCTATGCTAACATATTCTACCGTTACTGCTACAATTGGCTCTAAAGACCACTATAACCAACTAAAACTATGACTCCAGCCACTTTTGCAGAAATACTAGAAGCAACCGAACAACTTCCCCCAGAAGATCAAGAACAACTTATTCACATTTTAAAAAAGTGAAAGACATGGACGAGGCTCAACAATACCTCAACAACTAATGGAAAGTATTCCGGCAAGATTAAAATAAATTAGGGTCATCTGGCCGCAGTCAGTTTTAACCGACTGAAAATATTACTTTGTCTGAGGAGCCTTTCAAATTGACAGACGATCGCGTTTATTGGTTAGCATGGTCAAGTATTGCTGGAGTTGGGTCAATTTCCCTAAAGCGACTCTATCAACATTTTGGCAGTGTCGCTGTGGCCTGGAATGCCACCGATACTGCGATCGCAGAAGTGGCGGGATTTGGCAAAAAGTTAATGGTAGCGGTACGGGAAGGGCGATCGCAAATTGACCCAGAAGCTCTTTTCGCCGAACATATCCAGAAAAACCCCCTTTTTTGGACTCCTAGTGACCCAGAATATCCCCGCTTTCTCTGGGAAATTCCCAGTCCTCCCCCCTTACTTTACTATCAAGGAAAGGTCAATTTAGAGGAAAATCAGGGAAATATCCCCACCGTCGCCATTGTGGGTACTCGTAACCCCACGGATCACGGCCGGCGCTGGGCGCGGCGCTTAAGTACCCTTTTGGCCCAACAGGGATTTACTATTGTTTCTGGCATGGCCGAAGGAATTGATGGCGAGGCACACCAAAGCTGTTTAAAAGCGGGGGGAAGAACGATTGCCGTCTTGGGAACGGGGGTCGATGTGGTTTATCCTAGTCGTCATCGGCAGCTACAGGCGGACATCCAAAAGCAGGGTTTAGTCATTAGTGAACATCCCGCCGCAACTCAGCCGAATAAAGCCCATTTTCCCAGTCGTAATCGCATTATCGCCGGTTTAAGTCGCGCGACGATTGTTATCGAGGCCCCCGAAAGATCAGGCTCCCTGATCACGGCCAGTTATGCTAACGAATTTGGCGGCGATATCTATGCTTTACCCAATTCTCCCGATATTGCTGCCGCTAGGGGTTGTTTACAACTGATTCATCAGGGGGCAGAAATTATCGTTTCTGAGGAGAAATTATTAGAAATGTTGGGGGCAATTCCCACCACGAACCAATCTGCACCGGTTAATCTCTCCCCTTCACTCCCTCTAGAGACATCCCCGGTCGTTAATGCTGCTCCTCCAGTCAATCTAGAACCTAGACTAGCACAAGTGTATCAGTTATTTGACAGAGATGCCCTGTTGTTTGACATTATTGTTCAAAAAATGCAAATCCCCACCTCAGAAGTGGCGGGGATCTTATTGGAATTAGAATTAATAGGTTTAGTGACTCAGTTACCCGGTATGCGTTACCAGAAAACCTAGTCAACTCCCAGGAGTTTATTTAGGGTGGTAGCTAAAGTGGTTTTCGGTACAGCCCCGACCACCATATCAACTTTTTGACCTTCTTTGAAGATCATCAGAGTAGGAATACTGCGAATCCCGTACTGACTAGCGATATTGGGGTTTTCGTCGGTGTTGAGTTTCACCACCTTGACTTGCCCTATGAACATTTCGGCAATTTCTGCGACAACGGGAGCCACCATTCGACAGGGGCCGCACCAAGGAGCCCAGAAATCCACTAGGACAAGGTCGGTACTATCTAAAACTTCGACTTTAAAGTTGGCATCTGTAACTGCAGGAACCTCTGGCATACTTAAGAAATCCTCTAGTAATCACGGTCATCTAGAATACGCAAAAATTCCATTCTAGAGATTCGTGGTGCGATGTTGACATTCCACTGGTGAAAAGGACGAGAACTAGCTCTAAATCCACTATAGAGGCCTTAACTTGCATCAGAGGTAGCTTCTTGGATCAATTTCACAAGGGGCATTCTTCTATTTTATAACCCTAGAGGCTCTATTTTGACTTTTTTTTGATAAAGTTTTGTAATATTGCCCGAGTCAAGGATGGGTGATGGCAGCCGGATAAAATTTTCTTGAAGAAAAACCCGAAAAGTCAGCGATTTTATCTAGACTTAACCTGAGTTTGATTATGATCGCCATAGGCCACCTCCTAATTGAGCTTTTCTATGAAAATTCTGGTCTTAAATGCGGGATCGAGCAGTCAAAAAAGTTGTTTGTACGATTTAGAGTTTCTCCCTGGCCATCCTCCGCAACCAATTTGGCAAGCGGGGATCGATTGGACAGTTAACCCTGATTACGCGGTTTTAACAGTCAAAGCTCAGGGAATTAAACAGGAAATTAATCTTTTTAGTCAAGACCGTCCGGCGGCAATTGCTCGGATGTTAGATACCTTAGTCACTGGCGAAACTAAGGTACTGGCCAATTTCGCCGACATTAGTATAGTCGGTCATCGAGTTGTCCATGGTGGCACGGAATATTCCCAGGCTACCATGATCACTCCCCAGGTCAAAGAAACGATTAAAAAGCTGATTCCCCTGGCTCCTAGCCATAATCCCGCTCATTTAGAAGGAATTGAGGCAATCGAGCAAGTTTTGGGCGATGTTCCTCAAGTAGCAGTGTTTGACACCGCTTTTCATCGTTCTATCCCCCCTGAGTCTTCTCTTTATCCCATTCCCTACCAATGGAGTGAACTGGGAATCCGTCGCTATGGTTTCCATGGCACCAGTCATCAGTACTGCTCGCAACGGGCCGCCGAATTGTTGGGAAAACCCCTAGAATCGTTGAAAATGGTGATCTGTCATCTGGGCAATGGTGCTTCCCTATCGGCAGTCAAGGGGGGTAAAAGTATCGATACTACTATGGGGTTTACTCCCCTAGAGGGATTGATGATGGGAACCCGCAGCGGTTCGATCGATCCAGGGATTCTGATTTATCTAGAGCGAGAATATCAATATAATCCCGATAGTTTAAATAGTTTACTCCATAAAGAATCCGGTTTAAAGGGAATTTCTGGTATTTCTGGGGATATGCGGGCAATTACCACGGCGATGGCCGAAGGCAACCAGAGGGCTAAATTAGCATTTGAGATGTATATTCATCGTCTGAAAGGTTTAATCGGATCGATGATTGCTTCTCTAGAGGGGTTAGATGTGTTGGTATTTACGGCAGGAATCGGCGAAAATTCAGCTTTAGTACGGGAAAAAGCCAGTCAAGGCTGGCCTTTTTTGGGTTTAGAGTTAGATTTGGCTAAAAATGCCGCTCGTCCCCGGGATGAGGATATCGCCACCGACACATCTAAAGTAAAAGTGATGGTAATTGCCACGGCGGAAGATTGGGCGATCGCACGAGAATGCTGGCATTTATACCCATAGACCTCATCTTTGGCCATTCTCTTTTGGCTCTTCCGTTGTGGGAATCTCCATAATCGGATGGTTGAGAGCAATCATCAAATGGTCTCCCTCTTGGCTAATACTGCTCGGACTGCTCGCCATTTGGGAGAGGGGATCATTGCGTCCCGAGACGAAGTAGGAGCCAACAGCGATCGCCATAGCGGTGAAAATTGCGCCACCATAAACATAATATTGCCGACGACGCTGACCATCGACTTTTCTGAACACCTGTTCTGCCAATCGGTCGCTGGCCATAGTAACCGGTACGGGAATCTGCCTTAAATTAGTTTGTAATCCCAAGAGCTGCCGATAGAGTTTTTTAGCGGCAGCATCATGGTCTAACCAATGCTGAACTAGCTTCCTTTCCTCTACCGTTACTTCGTTATCAATATAGGCGCTAATTAAATCAAAACGATGAGCTTCTTCGTTATCCTCATCTAAGAACAAAATATCCTCGGTTGCGGAGTTGGAATTGCCCTCATCGTGACGTAACAAAGACTTGATCCATTGAACGTCTTCGGGTTGATAATTATTCATGGTTGACCTCGACCAGAAGCGATCGGTATACAATCACTTTTTACCAGCACGGAGCTAGTTAAATTTAACGACTCCTCACTTCGGCCGTTAGTGCCGAATCACCACAACTTTCTTTAGCCTTCCGTAAAATAGGGCTGTAAAACAGATTGTAATTTAGCGCGAGCGCGAGCAATGCGAGATTTAACAGTTCCTAAAGAAACTCCCGTGATCTCGGCAATTTCTTCGTAGGCCATGCCTTCAATTTCTCGGAGAATAATAGTTGTCCGAAAAGCTTCTGGTAAATCAGCGATCGCAGACTGTAATTGATCGTAGAATTCGTGGGTGGTGAGATGTTCATCGGGACTGGGGTAATCGGACTCGATATCCCAATCGATTTCGCCATCTTCCACGCGCCGGGGAGCATCCAGAGAAATGGGGTGATTAACCCGCTTGCGTTTCCGCAATTCGTCGTAAAAAAGATTAGTAGCAATGCGACTTAACCAACCGCGGAACTTGAGGGGTTCATGGAGACGGTTAATATTGCGATAGACGCGAATCCAGACCTCTTGGGCCAAATCGGCGCGATCTTGCCAATCGGGAGCCAAATGATAGAGTAATTTATCAATATGAGCTTGATAGCGCCGCAGCAGTTCCGCAAAAGCTGCCCGATCAGGCTGACACCCTTCCTGACAGCGTGCAATCAGATCATAGTTGGAGAGTTTGTCAGGGGACACGGGGTTTTGAGACTTTTTGGCCTCGAGTGACCAAGATGCTGGAATCGATTGACTCATGGGATTTCCTCTAAGGATATAAACTCCTCACTCAGGGCTTGAGGACGGGAGAAGTTAGCAAAGGTTCCCGAAAATAAATAATTTTTTTTCCATATTTTGATTCTAACTGATCGAACCGAGTGGATCGGGTTGGTAATTGCTGGACTGCGATTTGAGCGGGGCATTCAATGTTTGACCTTCTCGTTCGGCCACGGGGCTGAAACCCTTACTAAGCAGTTATTTCAGCCACTGCAGCCCTATTTGATGCCTAAACAGTTCCTACTTATGAAAAACGCTGTCACCACCATCAAGAGCTAATTAGAACAAAATTACTAGACAAAAAAGCCCCACCAAAAAAGCTGAAAAGCTGAAAAGCTTACGTAGCAAGGGATAGAAAAAAGATCAAAAAATTTTGCCAAAAGGGGTTGACAAACTTAGGGAAGTTAGATACATTGGTAAATGCGCGGTTGAAGCAAAGCGAAAGCGAAGC
>NZ_JADBUP010000107.1:0-10436 GCF_020245605.1 Microcystis sp. M061S2
ATTCCTAATAGTCTTTTAGTTTGTTTCGGATATTTTTGAATGTATTCCCAAGTGTAGTTTTTCATGGCTTTTTTTGAGTTACTATTTGTTTTATTATATCCTATTATTGTGATTTAATTAAATTATGGAGAGGTCTATTGGAATGAGAAATCGGTTAGTACATGAATATGATGATGTCAACCTCAATATTGTATGGGATGTGGTTCAGGCTGAAATCCCGTCACTGATTGAAGACTTGCAGTTACAGATTCCACCTGAACCCTGAGAATAGTGCGATCGCTATCAGGGAGAATTTTCCACTTAATTCAAACTCGATTGGCAACCTGTCACCGAGCAAACCCGACGATGTTGGAATGATTCTGATAGCTGACGGCTAATAGCTAAGGGTTATCAATGCTAGGATAAAGGCTTGAGTAGAGAACGATCGAGCCAAAGCCATGTCATCGACAGAAGTAAAAACCCCACCCCCAGACAGTCCTGAATTCCTCGATGAGTTACCCGGAGAAGTGGAAATGTCCTTATTTGACCACTTGGAGGAGTTGCGGCGCCGGATTTTCTATAGTTTAATTGCCGTGGCTGTGGGTGCGGTGGGATGTTTTATCTTCGTTAAACCCCTAGTACAAGTGCTGGAAGTCCCCGCCCAAGGGGTAAAATTTTTGCAGTTGGCCCCGGGAGAATTTTTTTTCGTCTCCCTAAAAGTAGCTGGATATAGCGGCATACTGGTGGCTAGTCCCGTCATTCTCTTGCAAATTATCCTCTTTGTGCTGCCGGGGTTAACCCGTCGCGAACGGCGTTTAATTGTCCCGGTAGTGTTAGGATCGAGTGTTTTATTTTTTGCTGGTTTATTTTTTGCCTATATTGCCCTGATTCCCGCCGCTTTAAACTTTTTTGTCAATTATGGGGCGGAAGTGGTCGAACAAGCTTGGTCGATCGAGCGCTATTTTGAATTTGTCTTACTTTTACTGTTTAGTACCGGCATCGCCTTTCAAATTCCCGTTATTCAATTGATTTTGAGCTTTTTAGGCATTATTTCCTCGCAAACGATGTTATCGGGCTGGCGTTTCGTGGTTTTGGGGGCGGTGATTTTAGGCGCGATTTTAACCCCTTCCACAGATCCTCTCACCCAATCCCTGTTAGCAGGGGCGGTCTTGGGTCTATACTTTGGGGGCATTGGGGTGGTGAAATTAACGGGACGTTGACTAGCTATTAGCCGTCATAGGAGACAGGAGTGGGAATTATGAATTATAAATTATGAATTGACGAGCGGGGAGCAGGGAGAACAAAGCTGACTTTTGCCTATTGCCTATTGTCTTTTCTGGCTGATGGCTGAGGGCTAAAAAGCTGATAAAATTTGACGGCTGAAAACTAATTAAGCCAGAAAGCTAGAGATTGATTCTAGATTGAGTAACAAAGTGAAATATTTTTTCTTAACGGCAGGTTGGACAATAGGACGGGTGTGGGAATTTGGCGGTTTGTGGGACCATGCGAGTAGTTGGCGACGACCACCGCAGATAGAGCGATTAAATATGGGTATTTTAGAGGGAGAACAGGTTTTATGGCTTTATAAGGTGGAAGAAGCTGTGATTATGGTGGAAGTTGCCCCCAAGAGTGCCGAAATTGCCGATACTGTCCCCACCATCGGGCAAGTGGTGCTAAAACGCTTGATTAGTGCCGAACAAGTCCTCGAAATCCTGCAAAATGCCGAAGAACTACTGAGGAAGTAATCAGTTATCAGTGATCAGTTATCAGTTATCAGTGATCAGGAGTCAGGAGTCAGGAGTTAGGATTCAGGAGACGGGAGATTATTTTTATTTATTCTCCCCACACCCTACACCCCACACCCCACACCCCACACCCCACACCCCACACCCCACACCCCACACCCTACACCCTACACCCTACACCCCACTCCCTACACCCCACTCCCTGATCTGGAATATTCTGGCGGAAGATCGATCGCAAAGACTTGAAATCTGTTCTAACAATAGTTACACTTCTTTAGAATAGATACACTTTTCAAGGGATAATGTAGGTCGGCTAACTCTTGCACTTAACCGTCGAGAGTGTTGGGCTTATATTTTGACCCTGAATATAAAAAGCGTCTAAGTGGACACTAAATTGTCAATAGGAGGAGCGTAGTCAATGGGACTACCTTGGTATCGAGTACACACAGTCGTTCTCAACGACCCGGGCCGTTTAATTTCCGTTCACCTGATGCACACCGCACTGGTAGCGGGTTGGGCTGGCTCCATGGCCCTCTATGAGCTTGCTATTTTCGACCCCAGTGACCCCGTATTAAACCCGATGTGGCGGCAAGGAATGTTCGTGCTGCCCTTCATGGCCCGTTTAGGTGTCACTGGTTCATGGGGTGGCTGGAGCGTCACCGGCGAAACTGGTGTTGACCCCGGTTTCTGGTCTTTTGAAGGCGTTGCCGCCGCTCATATCGTCTTATCCGGTCTGCTATTCCTAGCGGCGGTTTGGCACTGGGTTTTCTGGGATTTAGAATTATTTATCGATCCCCGCACGGGCGAATCTGCCCTCGATTTGCCGAAAATGTTCGGTATTCACCTGTTCTTATCCGGTTTACTCTGCTTCGGTTTCGGTGCTTTCCATCAAACAGGCCTTTGGGGTCCTGGGATGTGGGTTTCCGATGCCTACGGTTTAACCGGTCATGTGCAGCCCGTAGCTCCCGAATGGGGACCGGCTGGTTTTAACCCCTTTAACCCCGGGGGTGTGGTAGCTCACCACATTGCTGCGGGTATCGTCGGGATTATCGCCGGTTTATTCCATTTAACCGTCCGTCCCCCCGAAAGACTCTATAAAGCCCTGAGAATGGGTAATATCGAAACGGTGCTTTCTAGCAGTATCGCCGCTGTTTTCTTTGCCGCTTTCGTCGTGGCTGGAACCATGTGGTACGGTAATGCTACTACCCCGATCGAACTCTTTGGCCCGACCCGTTACCAATGGGATAAGGGCTATTTCCAAGAAGAAATTGAGCGTCGCGTCGAGGCCAGCATCGCCAACGGAGCCACCATCGCCGAAGCTTACCAAGCAATCCCCGAAAAACTGGCTTTCTATGATTATGTCGGTAATAGCCCCGCTAAAGGTGGTTTATTCCGTACTGGTGCCATGGATAGCGGTGACGGTATTGCTAAATCTTGGTTAGGACACCCCGTTTTCAAAGATGGCGAAGGTCGCGTCCTCAGCGTACGTCGGATGCCTAACTTCTTTGAAACCTTCCCCGTTGTCCTGACTGACTCGGAAGGTATCGTTCGCGCTGATATTCCTTTCCGTCGTGCGGAATCGAAACTGAGTATTGAACAAAGTGGTGTTACCGTTTCTTTCTACGGTGGCTCTCTCGATGGTCAGGTGTTCAGCGATCCTGCTGATGTGAAGAAATTTGCGCGTAGAGCGCAACTCGGTGAAGCTTTCGAGTTTGACACCGAAACCCTGAAGTCTGACGGGGTATTCCGCACTTCTCCGAGAGGTTGGTTTACTTTCGGTCATGCTGTCTTTGCTTTACTATTCTTCTTCGGTCACATCTGGCACGGTTCTCGTACCATCTACCGCGACGTATTCGCCGGGGTCGATCCGGATCTGGAAGAACAAGTGGAATTCGGTTTATTCCAAAAATTGGGTGATCTTAGCACTCGTAAACAAGAGGTTTAGTTTTAGCTAAATCATCCATATAAAAAAAGGAGTCAAGTCTTTGACTCCTTTTTTTAATTAGGGTCTGCTGAAAAAGTTTTTCGTGGGGGTAGGGTGTGGGGTGTGGGGTGTGGGGAGAAGGGAGCAGGGAGAAACAATTGATAACTTGAGAGTTAATCACACTATTAAAAACGGATTTAGTATAAATCCGTTTTTAAAAACTGATTATTTATTCTCCCCTTTTTGCATGAGTGCATGAGTAGAAAACGGGTTTCTCCGAGAAACCCGTTTTCTGTGCGTTACTCAACGGATTTAGTATTAGTATAAAGTTCGATCGAGCTTTACTTTTCACCGAATACTGAAAAAACCGCTAGTTATAGAAATAACTAACGGCTTTTTGCTGGGGGAAATTACCCGTAATGGAATTACATAGAGGAACCTAAACCGGCGTAAGCTCCGTAGAAGAAAAGACCAAGCACGGCGATAACGCCTAGACCGGCGATGGTGGCGACTAACCACAAAGGAATACGACCTTCTGCGAACATGAATAACACCTCCTAATTGCGATGACAATGAATCGGGACTAATTAGTTAAAGAAATAGCTGGAAAATAAAATTCCCAAGACAGCAACTAGGAGTAAACCTAGGTAAAGAGAAGTACGATTTAACTCGACAGCTTGCCGATTCGGATTAGGTGTTCTTTCCATAATTGTTCTCCTAGCGTTGAATAAACTGCATTGCCGCAATTGCACCGATAAAGAAGACAGTGGGGACCGCTAAGGTATGAACTGCCAACCAGCGAACGGTGAAAATGGGGTAAGAAATGGGTTGATTGGGATTACCACTAGCCATTGTTTTTATCCTTAATTAAAGTAAACTACTGATTAAACTGCTCGATTTGATTTTTGGCCTCAAAGCGATCATTAATGATCGGTAATTCTTGACGCTCTTGAGTGTAATACTCATCGGGACGGGGAGTGCCAAAAACATCGTAAGCCAAACCGGTACTCACGAATAACCAACCTGCGACAAAGAGCATGGGGATGGTGATGCTATGGATAATCCAGTAACGAATACTGGTAACGATATCGCCAAAAGGACGTTCGCCGGTACTACCTGACATGGACGGTTCTCCTCGGAATGATAGGACTTGAAAAATTCAATCTCTATAATAGAGACTTTGTTGACCCTGAGACAAGTTTTAGGCCGGTTCGCTGGGGGGATTATATTTCAGTAAAACCCCATCTTGTCCCAAGACAAAACCCTTGTCGGAATTGATAAAAACAATTCGATAGAGATTGGAGGGGACACTTTCCACCGCGCGATCTTTTTGCCAAGATTGGCCGCCGTCATCACTGACCAAGAGATTGCCGCTACCACCAGCGACCCAAATTTCTTCGGGGGTGCGGTAGTTGAGGTCCAAAAGTCCCCAACTGGTGGAAAACTCGGGGAATACCTTATCTTCCCATGTATCGAGATCATTGGGGCTAGTAAATTGTAGTTGACCACCCCGGGCCAGGGCCCACAATTCCCCTTTTTCACCATAACCGACTTTTTGTAAACGGCGGGAAGAAAGACGATTGTGGGGTTGCCATTCTGTTGACCCCGGTTCCCAGGTAGAATAAAAGTTACCGCGTGCGGAAACGGCCACGTATTTACCATCATGGGAACGAACAATTGTCCGGGCCACACCCACAGCACCTTCCACTAAAGCTTGCCAAGTTTTGCCCCCGTCTTTGGTGCGGTAGATAGCACCTAAATCCGTGACCATTTCGGCGGTTTTGTCGTTCAGGGCGATAATTCCGTAGGGGGAACCGGGTAATTTTTCACTTAAGGGGATACGGGACCAGCTGCTGCCCCCGTCTTCGCTATGGAGAAGAATTGAGGGTTTACCGACAATCCAACCCTCTTGGTCGTGGAAACTGACGGCGCTAAAGCTAACTTTTTCGTCGCCAAGGTTGAGGACTTTTTGCTGCCAGCTGTCCCCCCCATCGCTGGTTTCAAAGAGGGTAGATTTGGTCCCCACTAACCAACCGTGCTGCGGGTCGTCGGTAAAGGCGATATCGGCAAAAGTGGAGTCAGTGTCGAGGGTGAGGATTTGCCAAGGACTACTGCTCAGGGATGGCACACTACTACAGCTAAAGCAGAAAAAGGCTACAGCTAGAACTATTACGAATTGTTTCAGTTTTCTCATCAATGGTTCAGAGGTATTGGTCAAGGAATCGGGACGGATTAAGGTTTGTTCCCGAAGGGTTACAGGGCTACAAGAGCCGTTGGATTAAAGATAATGAGTGCTTGAGTTAGTTTAAACCATACAAACTAATAAAGAAAACAAATCCTAGTGCTAAAGCCCCGAAAATCAAAATATTTTTTTGTGCAGGAGTGAGACGGTTGACTCCAAAACCATAGCTAAGATTTTCTTGGAATCCCGAAGGAGCATCTTTAGCTCCGATGTTGATAAATTGGGAACGACGCACACCACACACGGGACAGCGCCACGTTTCTGGCAATTCCTCGAAGGGGGTTCCAGCGGGAGTGTTGGTTTTACTATCTCCCTTGCTGGGGTCGTAAACGTAGCCGCAGGAGCGACATTCGTAGTTGGCAGGGGCCTGGTCGGCTAGGGTTAGTTCTGGTGGGCGATCGCTCATAACTAAGATTAAAGGAATTTTCAACACTCTGTTACAAATTATCCTTGAAAATTGACACCTCTCACGGCCAACCCCTGACAGAATACCAAGTTTTCAAGTCTTAAAAGGATTAGCGAGGCAGCATATCGGCTTTAAAAAAAGTAGGATTAATCTATTAGAGCTTAAATGTCTATTAAAACTTTATTAAGTTGATATTTGGGCTATTTACCCTGATTTTGGTACTCAAATTTATTCCGAGAAATTGAGAAATTTTAGGCAGGGAAGAAATTAGGGGTCTCATAGCAAATCCTGTTTAAAAGGTAGAGGAGAGTGGGGAGTGCCGGAGCGGGGAACGGGGAGAAGAGAGAAACAATCGATAACTTGGGAGTTAATCATGCTATTAAAAGCGGATTTGCTATCCTATTGCATAAATTTAATCAATTTTAGCGATCGCTTTTATATTTTGGCATAAATGGGCTGCTCCCTCGCCGTTCCCTGTTCCCGAAAACGAAAACTTCGCACCTCACTATTAAGATGACTGCTATCAACCTTATATTATAGGTATATAATCAACCTTAACTATCCCTTAAAAAGAGAGTAAAAATTGTGTTCAACCAGCTTGATTGGAATCCTGCCTATTCAATTGAAACCTTAGAACCAAATACGGTATTTTTTCTATCTGAGCGAGAATCAATCTGTTTCCAAGAGCCGCTTTATTATCGTTTGGTAAGATTAATTGATGGTCAACGTAATCTTGATGAAATTATTGATATTCTTCAGTTAGAATTGTTACAAAATCAAGAAATTAATCCCAATAATCCTAATTCGCTTGCAGTTATTATTAATTATAGTCTGGCAATTCAAAAAGCAATTTTTCAGTTATATAAACGAGGGTTTTTATTAGAAAAAAAAGAATTATTGCCGTCTAATTTAGCAATTTTATGCCATCATCTTCAGGTTTCTCAAGCCCAAGCTTTTGAACGATTACAATCTCTGAAGGTTACGGTTAAAAGCCTAGGCTCAATTCCCCAGCAAGATTTGATCAATATTTTAAATTCCTTGCAAGTTCAAGTCGCAGATGAAGGGGATTTAACCATTATTTTAACCGATAATTATCTTCATCCTGATTTAGAGAGTATTAATCAACAAGCTTTAGTCTCACACAAGCCTTGGTTATTAGTTAATCCCCGGGGAAATCTAGCCTGGATTGGTCCCTTATTTGATCCCGATAAAACTGGTTGTTGGCATTGTTTAGCTCAACGGTTACGAGATAATCGTCCCGTGGAGGAATTTATCATTAGACAGAGAGAAAGTAAGATTTCTTTAATTTCTCCTTTAGGGTTTTCTTCAGCGACAATACAGACGGTTTTAAATCTGACGGCTATGGAGGTTTTTAAGTGGATTATTCAAGGTAAAAATCAACGTTTAGAAGGAATACTAATGACTTATGATACTTTAAATTTACAATTTCAAGAGCATATTTTAGTTAAACGTCCGAACTGTCCTAGTTGTGGATATTCTCTAAATAAAACACCTTTACCCGTGGTTTTGGGACATCGTAAAAAGGCTTTTACCAGTGATGGGGGACATCGTTTTTGTTCTCCTGAAGAAACCTTAAAAACCTATCAACATCATATCGGTCCTATTACGGGAATTGTGCGAGAATTAAATAAGATACAAGGGAATGCTTTAGTTCATACTTATGTAGCTAAACATCATTTTCGTAGTGTCTTTGATGATTTAGACAGTTTACGACAAAATGTTGGAGGTAGAAGTGCGGGAAAAGGCCGTACAGATAGTCAAGCAAAAGCCAGTGGATTTTGTGAAGCTATTGAGCGGTATTCGGGGGTTTTTCAAGGGAATGAAATCAGAGAAAAAGCCAGTTATCAAGAGTTAGGAGATAAAGCTATTCATCCTAACAAATGTATGAATTTTAGTGAAAAACAATATCAACATCGAGAAGAATGGAATGGGAAGAATCAAGGATGGTTTCAAAAAGTCCCTGAACCTTTTGATGAAACTAGAATGATTGATTGGACTCCTGTATGGTCTTTAACTGCTCAAGATTTTAAGTATTTACCGACGGGATATTGTTATTATGGTTATCCTCAATCTGAACCCTTAGATTGTTGGGCTGATTCTAATGGCTGCGCTGCGGGAAATACGATAGAAGAAGCGATTTTACAAGGGTTTATGGAGTTATTGGAACGAGATTGTGTGGCTTTATGGTGGTATAATCAATTAGTTAAACCTTACGTTAATTTAGAGAGCTTTAATGAGCCATATTTTGAGCAATTAAAGCAATATTATGAGGGGTTAAATCGGGAGCTATGGGTGTTAGATATTACCAGTGATTTGAATATCCCTTGTTTTGCCGCTATTAGTCCGAGAAAGGAGCGGGAAGTGGAGGACATTTTGTTAGGGTATGGGGCGCATTTTGACCCGAAAATTGCTATTAGTCGGGCGTTAACTGAGGTTAATCAAATCTTGCCGAATGTGTTATCTTTTAAGGAAGATGGGACAACGATTTATAATTCTTCTGCTGATCCTTTGGCGGTTAAATGGTGGCAAAAGGCAAGGTTAAGCAATCAATCTTATTTAGTTCCCGATAGTAAAATAATACCGAAAAAAAGTAATGATTATTTACAATTAGCCAGTGATGATTTATTAGAGGATGTTAAATTGTGTCAGCGAATTGTTGAGTCAAAGGGGATGGAAATGTTAGTATTAGACCAAACTCGTCCTGATATTGGTTTAAGAGTAGCTAAAGTCATTGTCCCCGGAATGCGTCATATGTGGAAGCGTTTAGGGACAGGAAGATTGTATGATGTTCCTGTTAGCATGGGATGGTTAAAAGAGACTTTGACGGAAGATGAATTAAATCCTTTTCCCATGTGGATGTAACCCTTGTTCATGGTCAATTGTTGATGATTTTAAGTTACTTGGTGAAGATTTCGAGTTTAACTTTCATTCCCGTTTTATCTAAAAGACTGAGTAATTTATCAACAGTAAAACGGCTAATTTCTCCATTCATTAAATCACTAATTTTCGGTTGTGTTTCCTCGAAAAAAGTGGCGGCTTCTTGCTGTGTCCATCTTTTTTCGAGGATAAAAGACCGCAAGGTTAACATCAAATCGGCTCTAATTTTTAAGTTAGTTGCTTCTTCACTGTTAAATCCTAAATCTTCAAAGATGTTATCGCTACCAAAAGTGATCTCAATAGGGTTAGATTGTGTCATGGTTATCCCTCCTGTAATTGTTGTCTAAATTGAATCATTTGTTGATAACGTTTTTGTCCCAATGCTTCAATCTAATCTAGAAGAGCGGCTGGATCATTGGGAGCTATTCCTTCATCTTGATCTAAGATCAATAATATTTTCATTTGTTGAGTTACACTAAATAAGCGCAATCGAATATTGACTGAAAATTGAATCACTTGTAATGATAGGGAGATTTTCAGCCATAGATTGAGCAATAATAATGCGATCAAAAGGAGCTCTGTGGTGAAAAGGTAGAGAAGCATTAATTTTTAGATGCTCTAGTTCAAGATTTAGGAAAACAATCCTACTTTCGTTCACTTCTTTCTCAATAAACTCTTCATAGGAAGGAACTAACCTTAACTTTCCTAAATTATATTTAATAGACATTTCCCAAAGACTGGCGATACTAAGATAACTAAAATTGTTCTCATCTTCAATTAAATCTTTGAGAGCATTGCTTAATCTAGGATCGTCATTAACAAACCAAAGAAAAATATGTGTGTCCAATAAAAAAGTCATTCCCTGTAATTTTGAAAGTCTTCAAGAGGTTCATCAAAGTCATCGCTCATCCATACTTTTCCCTTAGCACTTCCTCGTTTTAAGGGTCGTTTGATGGGGGAAATTTTGGCTACTGGCTCGTCGCCTTGCATAATAACAATTTCTTCTCCGTTAATTGCCAAATCGAGAAGTTTTGAGAGATCGGATTTAGCTTGAGCTATATCTAATTTAGTCATAATGTTAAATCTCTATTTAAGTTTTCAAGGCTCTACCGAACCTGTCATGCAAAACTATCAACAACTTATGCTTGTAAAGCTTGTACAATAAGGCTTTGAGTTTTTGTTAGATTGATATTTATCAACTTTAGAACATTGCTGGACAGAGAGGGAGCTTGGGGACTTTTC
>NZ_JADBUP010000108.1:0-2808 GCF_020245605.1 Microcystis sp. M061S2
AGTAAGCCAAGAAGTAATGAGTGTAAATTGGACGAATAGCCGCGCCAAGCGATTAAGTGCCTTACCCCCCTACGTTTTCGCCCGCTTGGATGAATTAAAAGCCTTAGCCCGCAAAGAAGGACTAGATTTAATCGATTTAGGTATGGGCAACCCAGATGGTGCTGCTCCGCGTCCAGTTATCGAAGCGGCCATTCAAGCTTTTGAAACCCCCCAATTTCACGGTTATCCACCCTTTGAAGGAACCGCCAGTTTCCGAGAGGCGATCGCTAAATGGTATGATCGCTCTTATGGTGTGGAACTCAATCCCGATAACGAAGCTTTACCCCTGCTCGGTTCCAAAGAGGGCCTATCTCATCTCGCCCTAGCTTATGTTAACCCCGGCGATGTGGTCTTAGTTCCCAGTCCCGCCTATCCCGCCCATTTTCGCGGTCCTTTGATTGCCGGGGCGACGCTATATCCGATTATTTTAAAAGCGGAACAGGATTGGCTGATAGATATCGATTCTATCCCCGAAGATGTGGCTAAAAAGGCGAAAATCCTCTATTTTAACTATCCCAGTAACCCCACCGCCGCCATTGCCCCCCGAGAATTTTTTGAGAAAATCGTTGCTTGGGCCCAGCACTATGAGATTATTCTCGTCCACGATCTCTGTTATGCTGAATTGAGTTTTGATGGTTATCAGCCCACCAGTTTATTAGAAATTCCGGGGGCAAAAGAGATTAGTGTCGAATTTCATACCCTCTCGAAAACCTATAATATGGCCGGGTGGCGTGTCGGTTTTGTCGTGGGCAATTCCGATATTATTCAAGGGTTACGCACCCTGAAAACCAATCTCGATTATGGCATCTTTTCCGTCATCCAAAAGGCGGCCGAAACCGCCCTACAACTGCCGGATGAATACGTCAAACAAGTACAGGAAAGATACCGGCAGCGACGAGATTTTTTAATCAAAGGTTTGGGGCAATTAGGTTGGGATATTCCCCCCTCTAAGGCGACAATGTATCTCTGGGTTCCCTGTAGCGTCGGCATGACTTCCACGGATTTCGCCCTCAGTGTCCTGCAAAAAACTGGTGTCGTCGTCACTCCGGGCAATGCTTTTGGGGAGGGAGGGGAAGGTTATGTGCGCGTCAGTTTAATCGCCGATATCCCGCGATTAGGGGAAGCTTTACAGCGCCTCGAAGATGCGGGAATTCGCTATCAGTGAGGAGAATTTTTCCCCCTGAACCGGCCAAATCCCTCTAGGCACTGACTAAAATTGTATGATGGAATCTTATCCCGGTAGCTTGCCACTTCCATGACCTACAGCTTAAGAATTGCCGATATTCCCGTCAGTGAAAGACCCAGGGAACGTTTAATCAGTGTCGGGGCGAAAAACCTCAGTAACGCCGAATTATTAGCGATTTTACTGGCTACAGGTCAAGGTAAAGGCAAACTCTCGGCCGTGGGTTTAGGGCAGCATATTCTCAACGAATTGAGTAAATATCGTCGGGATCCTTTGGACGTTTTGAGGGATATTCACCCCCAGGAATTAACCGCTATTCATGGCATTGGACCGGCTAAGGCTACTACTATTCTAGCGGCGATCGAATTGGGAAAACGAGCTTTTCAACGACGACCGACGGAAAAAATGGTCATCGATAGTCCCGATACCGCTGCCGCTATCCTTGGACACGAACTAATGTATCAGTCTCAGGAACGTTTCGCCGTTATTTTACTCGATGTCAAAAATCAGTTAATCGCACTCAAAGTGATTACTATCGGCACAGCCACGGAAACACTGGTACATCCGCGAGAAATATTTCGAGAAGTGGTTAAACAATCAGCTACTAAGTTAATTATCGCCCATAATCACCCCACCGGGTCACTTGTGCCTAGTCAAGACGATATTCTACTCACAGAACAATTATTACAGGGAGCTACCTATTTAGCCATTCCTCTCCTAGATCATTTGATCCTCGGTAATGGCAACTTCCAAAGTCTTCGCCAAATCACAGATCTTTGGGAAAAATATCCCCAAGAAGATTGACAGAAAAGACACTCGATCGAGTAGTTGAATTTTTTAGCCGTTTCAATTGGGCGTTAATTTCTTCAAACATTATGCGATCGCTGTCAAGGATTGGGGAGAAAACCAAAAATTTTGGCCGCTCCTCCTAAAATGGCAACAACCAAAGCTATCAGAATCCCCCGATTGGTAAATTTCTGATCAGCGACTCTTGCAGTTAACCCTTTAATTTCTGCGGTTAGTCGCTCATCTAAAGCTTTAATGTCCCCTCTTAATTCTGATTGTCCTATCTCTAGCTTGTTTAAACGCTCGTTGACATCTCTTTGTAAAAAGTCGATTTTCCCCTCAATCCTTGTCAAGACAGCCTCAAGGGAATAAGTGACCGTTTCGTTAGACATTTTGCTAAACTCGTAATTAAGTAATCTCAATTAATTGTTAGATAGTGGCGCAGGCTTCTGATTCTTTGCATTTTATCTTTAATTGTAACCGGCTACTTAGTCGATGAGTCGATGATAGGTGCTGCGTTACAACGGATTGTCACCCTCGAGTCAAAGCAGCAATTTTGGCCGTCTCACGCACCCTTTCCTCCCCACTTCCCAATTCATAATTCATAATTCACAATTTATAATTCCCATGCGACCGAAATCCGGGTAAAATTTGAGAGTTACAATCGGTCAATTGGGCATGGATTATAAAGAAGCGGGCGTGGATGTGGAAGCGGGACGCGCTTTTGTCGAGAAAATTCGCCAAAATGTGGAAAGTACCTTCCGTCCTGAAGTTATCGGCGGTTTAGGCGGTTTTGGGGG
>NZ_JADBUP010000109.1:0-11514 GCF_020245605.1 Microcystis sp. M061S2
AATCGGGAAACTTCCGTTTAAAAGGAAAAAAAGCTCTACTAAATCAAGCAGAGATACCGGTCGTAACGGTAATGGATGTAACGGAAACTCCCATTGAACGCCCCCAAAAGAAACAGAAAGATTTTTTGGGTGGTAAAAGAGGTTATCATACTTGAAAATCCCAATTAGTAGCTGATAAAAATACCGAGGAAATTATCTGTGTCTTTTGTGGGAAAGGCAGCGGTCATAATTTTAGTTTATTTAAAAAAAGTCGGGTTCGTTTTCATCCTTTAACTACCAGTATAGAAGACAGTGGTTATCAGGGAATAGCTGCATATCATAGTAATAGTTATACACTGAAAAAGCAATCGAAAAATAGAAAATTAACAGAGTTAGAAAAGGAGTATAACAAGGCTTTAGCCAAAGAAAGGATTATCATTGAACCTATAAATAGGAAACTCAAAATCTTGAAAATCTTATCCTGTAAATATTGGAATCGTCGTCGAAGATATAGTTTAAGAGTTAACCTGTTAGCGGCTATTTATAACTATGAGTTAGGGACAGGTGTAGCTGCTTCTTAAAAGTTGTCAAACATTAATCTACAAGGAGAATTTATTCTCAATTATAAAAATTGAGATAGTTTGTTTCGCTTAAATAAAGAAGTTTTGATAACCAAATTAAGGCATATCTAAAGAGTTTTGAGTTAAAAGTAAAACTTCAGGTTTTTATTCATAACAAATACACTAATTAACTATTTTTTTGTGAAAATTAGTTAAACCAATACTATAACATATAATTGATTTGTAAGAGTTATAATAAATAAATAGCTCTGTTTTTGCTAGAGATTCAAACCATCAGTTTTTGAGTGAAAGAAACGACTTTCGCTAATAACTATTTGATTAATTACTTCTGCTCCCTAATCTAGGCTCACTATAATTTTGAAACAGGATTTAGTAAGTAGCAGGTTATAATTAAATTGAAGATAGAACCCCCCTTGATAAGGTGGGGGAACTGACAATTTTTAACACCTACCTACTTATAACATTCTCTAGGTTTGACTAACCCGCAAGGCCATAGCAATAAAAAAATTATTCTTTTCTTGTCACTGATAAATTATGCTCGCTAACTCTCCTGTTCAGATAAATTTCTCCGAGAACAATTAATCCTAGAATCAGAGGTAAACTCAGCCATGCTACTAGGTTTCCTAAGGAGTTAATACTAATAGCAATCAGGAGAGTTACCCCCATATAAATAATCGCTACTTGTGAATGAGACAAGCCAGATTTTTGTAATCTTTGATAAAGGTGACTGCGGTGGGCTTGGAAGATATTTTCCTTTCTAAATAATCGACAAATAAGGGTATAAATAGCATCACCAATCAGAGGAAAAGTGATAGTTAAAGCTGACCAAGCTTGACTTTGATTGCCATGGTTATTAAGTAAAACCATAGCGACAATTGCCCCCAGACTGGTGCTACCCACATCGCCCATAAAAATTTTCGCTGGCGACCAATTCCAGAGGAGAAAACCGCCTAAAGCTGCCACCAAAAGCCATAAAATTGATTGCTGAAAATAGAGAGCAAGAAATCCTAATTGTACCGCAGTACAGCCAGCCACCAAACCATCAAGACCATCCATAAAATTATAAAAATTAATGATCGCGGTCAGGCCGATAATTGTGAGAATAATAGCCAAAATTTTGCCGCCAAAACCAAAATCTAATAGCCACGATTGGGGAAAAGCGCCGAAAAAAGTGACCGCAACACTAGCGGAGGATAACTGCACTAAATAGCGAATACTAGAGGGAATACCGCGACGATCATCGAGAAGGCCGATAATAATTAAAGGAGTCAGGGATAACCACAGGGGAATAAGAGGTAGGGAAGGGGGAAGGAGAAAATAACTGAGGCAGCCAGTCAGAGCAAAAGCAACGACAAAACCGAGTCAACCCCCCCTAGGCGTGGGTTGACTATGGCTGCTACGCTTATTGGGAATATCTAACAATTGTTGACTAAAACGTTGTTTAATCAGGGCAACGACCAGAAAACTAATCAGAAAACTGATGACTGACAGTAGGGATAATAACATAAGGATTTTTGCGCTCAGATTAATTATCGATCCTACGTTGTTCGGTGACAAAAAGTGCAGATATTGCCATCGTGGTTTTAGTCAGTGTCAGCATCCCACTTCCAAAGCTAAGGCGCTTCGGGTTTTGGGGAATATGATCAGCAATTCTAGGTTTAACCTACTCTCGATCGCTTTTTACCTGACTGATGCGACGAACGTTTAAAATATCGCTCATCAGCTTAATTTGACCAACGCAGCGTTCAAATTGTTGCAGGTCTTTTACTTCAATTTTCAGGGAAATTAAAGCGGGTTTACCGAAATTAGTCTTAACTCCGGCATTGCGAACGTTAATATTTTGGTCACTTAAACGAGAGAGAATATCTTTTAAAACCCCGACGCGATCGATCACTTCAATCTGAATATTTACCGGATAAGTTGGATAACGTCCCTGGTCATCTATAGGGTTCCAACTAACAGGAATTAAGCGTTCAGCTTCGGCTTTTTCCACATTCGAGCAGCCCTGACGGTGAATAACAATGCCTTCCCCCGCGTGGGCAACTATACCAGTAATATTTTCCCCTGGTAAAGGACAACAACAACCGGCTAAACGATAGACTAATCCCTCCACACCGGCGATCGGTGATTTACTAACGGGTAAAGCCCTTTGAACGGGAGAAGATGGTAGAATCAATTGGGAATCAGTTAGGACATCGGGCGGATTTTTGACAGTTAAAATTTCCTGTTGATTTTTAACTGTTTCTTGCAGACGATTAACCACATTTTTTAGGGTAACTTCGCCGTAACCTAAGGCCGCCAATAAATCATCTACTGCCACATAATTGCACTGTTTAGCCACCGATTGCATTCGTTCCGATTTCAGCAGGGCATCGAAGCCAGTTTTCCCCAATTCTTTCTCTAATAAATCACGACCCCGGCTAATATTTTCTTCTCGTCGCGATTTTTTGTACCATTGCCGGATGCGATTTCTGGCGCTAGGAGTAACGACAAAATTTAACCAATCTAAACTAGGGTGACTATGCTTGCTGGTGAGAATTTCCACCAGATCACCATTTTGCAAGGGAGCATCAAGAACTGACCATTTACCATTAATTCTTGCCCCTTTCATCTGATTACCTACTTCGCTATGAATATGATAGGCAAAATCTACCGGTGTCGCGCCTTGGGCAAGGGCCACCACATCACCTTTGGGGGTGAAAACATAGATATCTTCTTCAAAGAAATTATTTTTCAGACCATCCATGTATTCTTGACCATCTTTAAGGTCTTTTTGCCAGTCAAGAAGATTACGCAGCCAAGCGAATTTTTCATCCGCAGCGGTTAAAGTTGTTTGACTAGAACCAGTTTCTTTATACTTCCAATGGGCTGCAATCCCGTATTCAGCAACATGGTGCATTTCTAGGGTGCGAATCTGCACTTCTAGGGGACGGGCATTTAAACCGACAACGGTGGTATGGAGGGATTGATAACGGTTAGCTTTTGGTAAACCGATATAGTCTTTAAAACGGTTAGGAATCGGAGTAAATTGGTCGTGAACTATGGCTAAACAACGATAACATTCCTCTTTGGTTTCGACGATAATGCGGACGGCGGCAATATCATAAATCTGCTCGAATTCTTTGCCTTGATTGTGCATTTTATGATAAATGCCGTAGAGATGTTTGGGGCGACCCTGTAAATCAAGAACTTTTATGCCAATTTCTTGCAATTTTTCCCGCAATGTGTTAGTGACGGTTTCGATGCGGGCCTCTCGATCGATACGTTTTTCCGATACCAATAACTGCACGGTGCGATAAGCATCGGGTTCGAGGTATTTAAAGCATAAATCTTCTAATTCCCATTTAAATCTGCCAATCCCTAAACGGTTAGCCAGAGGAGCAAAGATTTCTCTAGTTTCGAGGGCGATGCGTTGCTGTTGTTGCGGGTTGAGGTGTTCGAGGGTTTGCATATTGTGCAGGCGATCGGCTAATTTGACCACGATGACGCGGATATCTTGAGCCATCGCCAGGAACATTCGGCGAAAATTCTCCGCTTGCCGTTCAGTTTTGCTAGAAAAGTTGAATTTGGAGAGTTTTGTCACCGCTTCCACCAAATTACGCACCTCGACACCGAATCTAGCCTCGATTTCTTCGGGGGTGACTTCCGTATCTTCCACCACATCGTGAAGGAATCCCGCCGCGATCATTGCCCCATCACCCCCCAGATCCCGCAGTAATCCCGCTACAGCTATAGGATGGGCGATATAGGGTTCCCCGGATTTGCGATACTGGCCATCGTGGAGTTTATGGGCGAAATTAAAAGCCCTACAGATTAAATCGGTATCGGGATTCTGGGGGTCGTTTTCGTAGGTAATTAGGCATTCTTTCAGCCAATCGGGTAAAACTAACGCTTTTTTCGGTTCCGTGGCCCGGGGAAGGGCGGTGAGGGTTTCCGGTTGGGTGGCAGTGATGGCGTTCATGGTTAGATCGGGGGGATAATAGGGGGGGAGGAGACGGATAACTAGAAAACTATTAGGCCGAAGGGATGCCAGATTACTTAACTCTCTAACACTGGCATCGGATCGATCGGCGAAAAGGACGGGATTCTTTTAAGTTTTTGTCTCTAGTCGGGAGGAGGACTTGCAACCGTGACGGCAAATCGTTAATCTTATGTAACAAATTCTAACGCGCTTTGTATTGGATGCTACCGACAAATTACCATCAAGCCTACAAATCTTTGTTAAGAAAACTGGAGGATTTCAGTCTTGCCCTTCTGGATGGGGATGCTTCCACGGGGTTACAATCTTTTCAAGCTTTACAAACCTGTCTAGAGGGGGAGATATTGTCACTAAATGATGACAATTTCAGCCCAGAGGTGGCTAATCGTTGGCGCGCAGTCCAGACGGAACTATATCGATCCTGGCGATTGCTGGAGACGGATTGGTTATTTTTGGCCTCGGCGCGGCAAGGACGGGAGAAGCGTTTACAGATAATTAGCGAGCGAGTGGCGACTTTAAAGGGGTATTGTCGGGTTTTGTTAGGGGAAGTTGTCGATTAGTAATTAAATGCTCGATCGCCGTTTGTGTGGCATACTTGACCCTAAGTCCTAACTTTTATCGTTACCGCTCGCGTCATGTTGGAAATTAAAGACCTAAAAATTGCCTACCCGACAGAATTAAGTTCTCCCTCTTGGGCGATCGATGGGGTATCTTTTAGTATAGGCAAAGGGGAAACTCTGGGATTAGTGGGTGAATCTGGTTGTGGAAAATCGACCATCGGTAAGGCTATTTTAAGGTTATTACCTAATCGCACTCACGTGGAAGGTGAGATTACCTTTGAAGGGCGATCGCTTTTATCTTTATCTAGCAAACAGTTAGAAAAGTTTCGCGGGGAAGCGGTGGGATTAGTGTTTCAAGATCCGATGACGCGACTAGATCCTCTGATGACTATTGGCGATCATTGTGTGGAAACTTTGCAAGCTCATCGGACGGATTTAACCTATCTTGAAGCTAAAATTGAAGCTTGTACTTTCCTAGAAAAAGTGAAAATTCCCGCTAATCGTTGGTCCCAATATCCTCACGAATTTAGCGGGGGAATGCGGCAAAGAGTGGCCATTGCTTTAGCTTTATTATTAAACCCTAAGTTAATTATTGCCGATGAACCCACCACCAGTTTAGATGTGACAGTTTCAGCGGAAATTCTGCGGGAATTAAAGCGTTTATGTAGCGAGGAACAGATGGGATTATTGTTAATTTCCCATGATTTAGCGATGGTGGGAGAATATTGCGATCGATTAGCGGTGATGCAGGGGGGCAAAATTGTCGAATCGGGAGCGGTAAAAACAGTTTTTAATACACCTCAACATCCCTACACTCGTTCTCTTTTGGCCGCCGCTTTACACCTACAGTTACGGGAGGAAAAATTAACGGCAATTCAAGGCAAAGAAACGGTGTTAAAGGTGGATAAATTAAAACAGTATTATACCCTAGAAGGTAACTTGTTAGATAGTTTCTTCAAGAAAGAAAAGAAATTTATTAAAGCGGTGGATGAAGTCAATTTTGAACTGTATCGAGGGGAAATATTCGGTTTAGTTGGGGAGTCGGGGTGTGGGAAAAGTACCCTATCGCGAACCCTATTACAGTTAATTAAACCCACCGGGGGAAAAGTGGAATTTTTAGGAGAAGATTTAACCCCTTTGTCGGGGGAAAAAATGCGTCCAAAACGGCGCTTAATGCAGATGATTTTTCAGGATCCCCTCGCTTGTCTCAATCCTTTAATGACGGTGGGAGAAAGTATCGCCGATCCGCTTTTAATCCATCAAAAAATTAGTCTAGAAACGGCTAAAAAACAGGTTTTAGAAATGTTAGATCGAGTCGGGTTAACACCAGTAGAGGAATTTTATCGACGCTATCCTAGGGAGTTATCGGGAGGACAACAGCAAAGGGTAGCCATTGCTCGCGCTTTAATTACTCGTCCAGAATTAGTTATTTGTGATGAACCGGTTAGTATGCTCGATGCTAGTGTCCAGACACAGGTTTTAGAGTTAATGTTAGAGTTACAAAAGTTATTTAATCTAACTTATTTATTTATAACTCATGATCTTTGGTTAGCGAGATTCCTCTGCGATCGAATTGCGGTGATGACTGCGGGTAAAATTGTTGAAATGGGTGAAACTGAACAGATTTTTAGCCATCCCCAACACCCCTACACTCAAAAATTAATCGCCGCAGCCCCGAGAATTTATCCCGACAGCAACTAAAATCGCCCTAGGGGTTTATAATTGTTATTATCTAAGTAGGTGGGTGTTAAAGATTGTCAGTTCCCCCCCTTATCAAGGGGGGATTAAGGGGGGATCGAGGGCGAAATCTATCTTCTATTTAATTAGAACTACTTACTTAAATATAGTTAGGAAAGACAAAATGCTAAGACAACTTCAGATAAGTCTCCCTGAAGATACTATGCAACTTCTTGATCGATGGTTGGCGAGTAGTGATTATCCTGAAAAAGAATATAATAATTTAATTAATGAAGCGATTAAATTATATATTATGGAACAACAGAGAAACTACCTCAATCAACAATTAAAGGAAGGAGCTATTGTTAGAGTAGAAAGAGATTTAAATTTAGCACAAGATTGGGTTTCTCTAGAGGAAGAATTATGGTAGTAATGATTATTTTTAAAGTTAAAAAACTGCTCAAAAAATTTGTTTTTAGTCTCCAAGAGGAAGGGTGGAAACCAGCACTCAAAAAGACGAAACGAAAAATTATTAAAATTCTCACAGGAAAGAGTTCCTCTGAATTTGAAGAACAGGTGATCGAAAGTGCTAAATTAGCTGAACCGCAACCCCTAGAAATTGCCAGTAGTGACAATCCTTTAGTCTCGATTATTATTCCTGTTTATAACCAATTTGCCTACACCTTTAACTGTCTGGAATCCTTAAGTGTTAACCTAAGTCCTGATTTAGCTTATGAAATAATCATTGTTAATGATGCTTCCAGCGATGAAACTTTAGAACAATTAGCAACTTTAGTTAAAGGAATTAAAGTATTAACTAATATAGAAAACTCTGGTTTTATCCGTTCCTGTAATTATGGTGCTAGTCAAGCAAAAGGTCAATACCTATATTTTCTCAATAACGATACTAGAATTCTAGAAAATTGTCTAGAAAGTTTATTAAAATTAATCGTCAATAATCCCCAAGTTGGTGCGGTGGGTTCTAAGTTAATTTATGCTAATAGTAAACAACAAGAAGCGGGGGGAATTATCTGGAATTCTGCCGATGGTTGGAATTATGGACGCTTAGATAGTCCCGATGAACCAGAATATAATTATGTCCGTCCCGTGGATTATTGTTCGGGGGCCAGTTTATTAGTTCCTACAGATTTATTTAAGCAATTAGGTGGTTTTTCTCAAGACTTTATCCCCGCATATTACGAAGATACAGACTTATGTTTTGCCCTTCGAAAATTGGGTTATCAAGTCCTCTATCAACCCCAATCTAACGTTATTCACTACGAAGGAATCACCTCGGGAACAAACCTTTCCAGTGGGACAAAACAATATCAAATTATTAATCAAACTAAGTTTCGAGAAAAATGGTCAAAGGTATTAACTAAACACCTAGATAACGATGCTAATAATGTACCCAAAGCTGCCCGACGTTTACAAGGAAAACCGACAATTTTAGTCATCGATTCCTACGTGCCACTATACGATCGAGAGTCCGGCTGTGTGCGTTTATTAAATATTCTTAAGCTACTGCTCAATTTAGGCTATTCAGTGATTTTCTTTCCCGATAATGGCTATCCTGAACAACCCTATACTTCCGTGCTGCAACAGCTAGGAATTGAAGTTATTTATGGCACACCGCAAAGATATAATCTAGAAGAAAAATTAATCAAATATTTACCCCTGATCGATGGAGTTTGGTTGTGTCGGCCCGAATTGTGCGATCAGTATATGGATTTAATTCGCTTAAAAACAAAAGCACCAATTATTTATGATACAATTGACCTGCATTTTCTGCGTTTAAAACGACAAAAAGACTATCTTGATCCCAGTTACCAAAATACTAGCTGGAGTTGGCAAACCTATCAGAAATTAGAGTTAAACTATGCTAATCAAGCAGAAGCAACCGTGGTAGTAACCGAAGACGAAAAACAGGTTTTATCCTCTTTGGGAGTGAAAAATGTTTGGGTAATCCCCAATATCCATGAAGAAATTTCCCTGTCAGAAAAAGTTGCCTTTGACCAGCGATCGGGTTTAGTATTTATTGGTAGCTACAATCACCCTCCTAATATTGATGCAGTTAAGTGGTTATGTTTAGAAATTATGCCCTTAGTTTGGGCATCCCGTCCCGATATTACCGTTAATTTATTGGGAAGTAACCTCAAGGATGAAGTAAAAGAATTAGCCAATGATCAAGTGATTGTCACTGGTTATGTTCCCGAAGTAGAACCCTATTTCCAAAAGAGTCGCATTTTTGTCGCTCCCCTGCGATTTGGTGCGGGAATGAAGGGTAAAATAGGTCAAAGTCTTTCCCTAGGATTACCGACTATTACCACAAAAATTGGTGCCGAAGGTATGGGATTAATTGACCACCAGGATGTTTTAATTGCCGATACTGCCGAGGAATTTGCCCGCGCAGTGATCGAACTCTATGACAATAGGGAATTATGGCAAAAACTCGCTGATAATTCCCTAGAAACTATTAAGAGATATCAACCCGCTACCGTGCAAACTAACCTGCAAGCTTTGTTATCGAATCTAGGAATTATTGCTAAGGATAGTTAACAAGAATACAGCAGTTATCTTAATGGTGAAGTACAAAGTTTTCGTTTTCGGGAGTCAGGAGCCAGTCTTCGGTCGTCGATACCAAATTAGGTCATACTTCATCTTTATAAGAAACGCTGTAAGTTTTATTACAGGATTCAGCATTTGTGCTTCTTTTACTGTAGTAATTTTTAGACTTCTGCTAATTTTAATAACCTCCATAAAGCGTTCCTCGGTTTTACCTGGGAACGCTTTGTGGGAGATATTTCTCCTAACTCTTTCAATAATAATTAAGCAACAGTAAAGAAACTACTTACTGGTGTAATATTTCCGAAACCGGGTAAAGTACCGCTAGATCCAGTGATATTTACCAATAAATCATCGGTCAATGACAATGACGGATTGCTATCATTGATAAGTAGGTAAGTTCCAGCGATCGGAATGCTAGTTACTTGTACTAATGCAGCACTATTGGCGAGTAAAGGTTGATTATTGGCGGATAATCCATTTGCATCAGTAAATACCTGAGTCGCTAAGGCAGTTGTGGTAGTAGCAGTGCTATTATTAGCGCGAGTAAAACTAGACGGCAAGAATGATAAGCCGATTCTATCAGTGCCGAAGGCAAAATCGGTGATCCGATCAGGATTAGATATGGTAGATTGTCCAACTTGAAAGACGAAGATATCTGCATCTGCATTACCAGTTAAGGTGTCAATGCCAGAACCGCCATTCAAGGTATCATTACCGAATCCGCCAGTGAGGATGTCGTTACCACCTAAACCCCCATTAATAGTGTCATTGCCAGCGTTACCCGAAAGGATGTTAGCTTGGAGATCACCAGTAATCGTGTCACTTTGATTAGTGCCAATAACATCATCAAAATTGGTTGCTGTAAAAGTTAAGACGGGCCCCCCCACTACCCGCAAATTGTTAGTCGATAGGCCTAAATTGACATTAATAGACGCGGGAGATGCTGCCCCGGAAGCATCAATTATATTGTTGCTAAATCCGGCGTTGGCAATGATAGTTTCAACTTGGAACAGTTGGTCTGTGGCTCCACCGCCTTTGAGAACAGAGCCAGTCGGTAGCAGGGTAATGCTGCTGCCAAAACTGCTGTAATTGGCCACATCAGTCCCCGTACCACCATTAAAAAAATCACTGCCTAAACTGCCAAAAAGAGTGTCATTGCCAATTTCCCCTGAAAGATAGTCATCGCCAATACCGCCGTCGAGGAAGTCATCACCATCACCACCATTGAGGATATCGTTACCGCCTAGCCCAAAGAGTCTGTCGTTGCCAACACCACCCTCAATGATGTCTGCGAGAGAGTTACCCGTGAGCGTGTCATTGCCCGTCAAGCCCAGAATTGTCCAGTTATCCACAGCTAGTGCCGTGAAAGAGTTTACGCTGAAGATGTCGATGTAGGTTTGAGGCATATTACGAAAGTTAATGTCAATAAGTGTTAACATGAGCATATTAGTAGTTTAGTTAAGTTTTGTAAACCCCCTCAATAAAACTTAATATTTGTTCGTGGAAACACCCTATCCCGACGACGGGTGCATCTCATACTGGCGAAAATAGCCACAATCGGCAATTATCGGTGACTCTCATTTAATACACATATACTAACAAGTACCTGTAAGCATCTCACCGAAAAGCTAATGTGCGCTGGCGTTTGGGGACGGCACTCTGATCACGGACAGCTGAAACTGCGCGTGCGGGTCGCCCGGTCCTCTCCTCCCCAACGGGGGTTGGGAGGTAGAACCCCGCAAGGGCTTGGATTGAGCGATAAAATCGGAAGTAATAAGTAGGTGGCTGTTAAAAATTGTCAGACACCCCCCTGATTAAGCTATCCCTTATAGGGAGCTTTCTTAACAATTTTGTCAGTAAGCACTCCACCCCTTATCCTGACTTGATTTCAGTTTTTTCTTTGTCAGTAAGGGTGTCAACAAGGAATATTACAGATTGTTAACCGAGTCTTGAAACCCCTGTGCTACAAAGGTTTGAAATGTTAAGAAAGAGCTGACTAATGGATAGGGGGATCAAAGACAAAATCTATCTTCAATAGACATCTCCAAAAATTTGTAAGTCAGTCACAGCAAGGAAGACAGGCAGATTAGACCAAGAGTCAAAATTAGCTCTAAAAACCGATTAATCAGGGTTTTAAGAGACAAAATCGAATTTTGACGGAAAACTATGG
>NZ_JADBUP010000011.1:0-3834 GCF_020245605.1 Microcystis sp. M061S2
TTAGATAGGGACTCGATTACTTTTTTAGACAAAGAAGTATTTACCGATGTCACGGAAGGAGAAAGGCATGAAAGCGATTTAGTCGCACAAGTTAAGTTTCGCGGAAAAGAATCTTTTTTTCTGATTCATCTGGAGGCGCAGGAAAGTTCCCGCCAGTGGTTTAACCGGCGAATGTTTACTTATTTTGCTCGCTTTCATGAGAAATTTGTCTTACCGATTTATCCCATTGTAATTTTTTCTTATTCAAAGCCAAAAAGAGCAGCGATTAGTCAATATGTAGTCGATTTTCCCGATTTCAAGGTTTTAGAATTTAACTATCAAGTCGTGCAATTAAATCGATTAAATTGGCGAGATTTTCTCAATCAGCCGAATCCAGTTGCTTCGGCTTTGATGGCTAAGATGAACATTGCCGACAAAGAGCGAGCAAAAGTTAAGGCGGAATGTCTGCGCTTGTTAATAACTTTACGGCTAGATGCGGCGAGAATGCAATTAATTTCTGGATTTATTGATACTTATCTCAATCTAAATCCGGTCGAAGAGATACAATTTCAAGAAGAGATTAGCACATTTAGTCAACCCGTACAGGAGGGAGTTATGCAAATTACCACCAGTTGGATGCGTCAAGGTATTGAACAAGGTATTGAACAAGGTATCGAACGCGAAAAGACGTTTATTATTCGCCAACTTAAACGCAAGTTAGGGGAAATTAATCCTGCATTAGAAACTAAAATCATGCAGTTAAGTATTGATGATGTCGAAGCATTAGGAGAAGCTTTATTCGACTTCTCTACGGTTGAAGATTTAATCAATTGGTTAAATACTTTAACTGCCTAGCTTTGACGTTAGCGATCGCCTTTTGTCCATCACCCGCTAAAATTTTCATGGCGAGGGGGGAATTGAGAGATAACCTTCATCTCAACACCATAATCCCCCCCCAATCTCACGGTATTATCGAGAAAACTGGTTTCTTGAAGGAACTCGTTTTCTGGATTTCTGACAGTCGCCAGTTAGAGAGAATTTGTGCCGTGTCGAGACAGGAGACTCCGAGACTCCGAGATAGCTATCAGGGATCAGATTTGAGTTTTCAGTTCACTGTTTACTGGTCACTGAAAAAGCTGACGGAGTAGCGGCTTAAATGTGTAATTAGTTTTGCTTAGGCACTTATTAATCGCTACAGTTTCTCTTATCTAGTTAAGTAGGGAGGCACAATTATTTGTAGGATGGGTTAGCGGTAGCGTAACCCATGCGGGCGTTGGGTTTCATGCTTCAACCCAACCTACGTTCATTTTATATTTAATTCCACCCACCCACTTATGAGCGACTTATTAATCGCTACAGTTTCTCTTATCTAGTTACGAGCGGCTGAATTGGAGATACCAGCTTAGATTTTCCTCCTATTCACACAAGAGGATAACTATTGTTTTTAGACTATGAAAACCATAGAAATTAAGCTATTAACACAACTTAATAATATCAACATCGCCTTACCGGTGGCATCCCAGATAATACCAACAGTTATAACCCAGGATATAGAAGTAATAAGGGGATAGCCAATAGCTATATGCTCTAAATTTGGTTAAGTTTTTTTAAAGTTCCTGTGAGGTTACTGAAAATTTCTTGACATAGCTAGGTAGCTTAGGCTAGACTTCCTGAGAAATACTCAACGATGAACGCCTCAGTATTAAACTTCTTTGTCTTGGAGCTAAGGATATGAATAATCCTCTGTCAGTACAGGAAACAACAACTGCAACCTCTAATCTAGGAACTACTTACACGGTCACTAATACCAACGATGATGGGGAAGGTTCCCTAAGATGGGCAATAACTGAGTCTAATAATAATCCGGGTACAGATACCATTGTATTTAATATTGGTGAGGGTGGATACTATACAAATACCATAACTCCCTTATCGGCTTTGCCAGAAATTACATCCCCTGTCTTGATTGATGGTACCAGTCAACCGGGATACGCGGGAACGCCGATAATTCAAATTAGTGGTTACTATCTTAGTCTTTATCAACCAGATCAAACAGTCTCAGGTCTAGTTATTAGTGCCGGTGACAGTACCGTCCGCGGCTTAATTATCAACCAGTTTAGTAGCTATGGAATACGCTTAATTGATCAAGGTAATAATATTATTCAAGGTAATTATATTGGTTATGATAACTACATTTTTGAGGGATTTTTGGGCAATGGAGAAGGGGGTATTTTAATTGAATCTGCCAATAATCTGATTGGGGGAGCGACTACCAGTGAAAGGAATATTATCTCTGGTAATACGACGAGAACAGGTGTATTAATTAATAGTGAAACTGCCATTAATAACCAAGTCATTAATAATTACATTGGTCTTGATTCATCGGGAAATTCATCCAGTCCTAATGGGGTTGGGGTGGGGATAGTTAACGGTTCAGATAATATTATTCAAGAAAACGTTATTGCTGGCAATACTAACACTGGCGTAAGTGTATTGTCCTATGGAAATATCGCCAATAATAATCAAATACTCAGTAACTGGATTGGCACTAACCAATACTACAACAATAGTTTTTTAGGTAACGGGGATGATGGGATTGATTTAGCTGGAGCAAAAAATACCCTCGTACAAGGTAATATTATCTATTATAATCAATCGACCGGTGTTGTTATTCGTGGAGCAGATGCAACAGGTAATCAAATTACAGGTAATTCTCTGTTTAATAATGCCGAGGGGATGAGTATCCAAGAAGAGGCACAAGGTAATTCAATTACGGGAAATCAAATTGGATATAATAACTCTAATGGCATTTCTGTAGATAACTCTCAGAAAAATACTATTCAAGGCAATAGTATCTATGATAATGATGGCTTAGGGATTGATTTAGGAAGGGATGGAGTCACCGCTAATGATGAAGGTGATAGCGATACAGGAGCGAATGCTTTACAAAACTATCCCGTTTTTACTTCAGCCGAAGTTGTTGCAGGAACAGCCACCTTGATTGGTTATCTAGATAGTGAAGCCAATAAGGAATACAGGATTGAAATTTTTGCTAATCGTACACAAGATGCTAGTGGTAACGGAGAAGGAGAGGATTACCGTACCTATATCACTGTTACTACGGATGATAATGGTCGTGCTGATTTTACCCTTTCCTTGTCCGCCGAGAGACTGTATAGCTATATTACTGGCACAGCAACTAATCCCGATGGAAACACCTCAGAATTTTCTCCCTCTATCACCCTAAAGGGAGAGTTACCCAATTTAGTTATTACTGAGGCTACTGCTCCTACTAATGTGGGTTTAGAACAGTCTTTCACCGTGAATTGGACGGTTAAAAATCAAGGTACAGTTACCACCCCATGGAGTTATTGGAGCGATGGCATTGTCTATTCTTCTGATAACATCTGGGGTAATGGTAATGACTATTATCTAAATAACTTTTGGATTGATTCATCTAATAGCAACGTACCTTTAGATCCCGATGAAACTTATACAATGACGGGCAATGTTACCTTGCCTAGTTATATAGCTGCTACGAGTGGCTATTTATTGCTGAAGACGGATCAATCTAATTATCAGGCAGAAACCGATGAAACGGATAATATATATAGTATTCCTATAGTCATTAGTCAACCCAATTTAATTGTTACTAATGTCACTGCTCCGACTACTGCTACTGCTAGTCAGACTATTACCCTATCTTGGACGGGAAAAAATGACGGTTCTGTGACTACAGCAAGTTCCTACTGGTATGACCGGGTAGTTTTTTCCAAGAATGATATCTATGGGGATAGTGATGATATTTATCTTACTGAACAATTTATCTCCAGTAGCAACGGCTTACCCTTAGAA
>NZ_JADBUP010000110.1:0-29164 GCF_020245605.1 Microcystis sp. M061S2
AAAGAGGTTATCATACTTGAAAATCCCAATTAGTAGCTGCTCAAAATACCGAGGAAATTATCTGTGTCTTTTGTGGGAAAGGCAGCGGTCATGATTTTAGTTTATTTAAAAAAAGTCGGGTTCGTTTTCATCCTTTAACTATCAGCATAGAAGACAGTGGTTATCGGGGAATAGCTGCATACCATAGTAATAGTTATACACCGAAAAAGAAACCGAAAAATAGAAAATTAACAGAGTTACAAAAGGATTATAACAAAGCTTTAGCCAAAGAAAGGATGAGCATTGAACCTATAAATAGGAAACTCAAAATCTTCAAAATCTTATCCTGTAAATATCGGAATCGTCGTCGAAGATATAGTTTAAGAGTTAACCTGTTGGCGGCTATTTATAACTATGAGTTAGGGATAGGTGTAGCAGCTTCTTAAAAGTTGTCAAACATTAATCAAGTCAAGGAGAATTTATTCTCAATTTTTATAATTGAGATAGTTTGTGCTGCTTAAATAAAGAGGTTTTGACAACCAAATTAAGGCATATCTAAAGAGTTTTGGGTTAAAAGTTAAACTTCAGGTTTTCATTCAGAACAAATGCACTAACTAATTTTCCCAAAAAAATTAGTTAACTCACCACTATAACATATAATTAATTTGCAAGAGTTCTTTTATTTTGCTTACATCCGAACCGAGAAATTTATTCGCCAAGGTCTTATACTAAATCCGTTGAGTATAGGCTACATATCAGGACAGGCAATAGGCAATAGGGGCAATAGATAATCAGTCTTTAATAACCAGATTTAGTATTAGTCATACCAAATTAAATTGTATTCAGTAAGGATCAGGGGAAATCCTGTCAGAGAAGCAACCCTCTGGGGGTGTTAACTTCTTAAACAATTCATCTACTTTGATTTCTAACGCGCTTAGGGTGATGGGAGCGTCAATTGATAAATATCCTCTAATTTCTTAAGCTATAATTAAAACTCAATAACTTTAACCAGAGGCGGGGATTGTCTTTTTCTAGCCAGCTTTGGGAGTTTTTTAACCATTGGGGAAACCAGGAACCAAAAAGCAGATTTTTGACTCCATCAAGGCTAAAATCGAGATAGGAACCCAACCAACGAATTAAATCCTGACTGCCGGCCATTTCCGCTATCCATAACAGTAAAGCGGGGTTTTTTCTGGCCGCTTTAATTGCTAAACGGCTAAAGGTTAACCAATCGGTTTTATCCTTAATAAAGGTTTCGGAAACCTCCGGCGGTTCGTCGGCCAATAAACCGAAAAATGTGTTTAACATGGCGTTAATTCTTTGGGGGGGTAAGGTTTTTCCCGTGGGAACCATCATTCCTTTAGAAAATAACCAAGTTACCGCCACATTACTTTGATAGGCCCGCACATTTTCTAGGTCTTTAGCTGTTAGTAAATCGTGTTTTAAGGCCAGATCCAAAAGATGGGTTAAGCGCTCTAAATTACGCACCAAAGAACCGAACCCAGTAAAAATTAAGGGTGATTGCAGGGAGGCGGCATCACCGATGGCTAAAATGCGATCAAAGGAGACAATCCGATCTTTTTTTCCTGTACTAAAATGCCCCGGTATATAACCAAAGGTTGGTTTTTTCCAAGTTAATTTTTCTGGGTCACACTGTCGATATTCGGGCAAAATAGTAAAGAAATCTTCGTACATTTCCAACAGAGAACCGGGGTTATCGGGATGGACTTGATGATAGTGAAATAGATAGAAAGTTAATTCTTTTCCTTCCCCCGGAAATAATTCCCAAATTAGTTGTCTGCCTTTAGAAATATCGCCATGGGAATTTAAGACATCGCCATAGTGAGAATCCCACACCACCGGATCGAATCCTTCTACTACTGCCCCCACCGTCGGACAGACACTATCAAAGGCACGCACTCCGTTTAATTGCCAAGCGATGGGAGAGGCGGAACCCATAGCATCAATCAATAAACGGCCTTTTATCTGTTGAATTTTCCCACCATGATTAAGGGTGACAGTAACACTATTAGCAGTAATATCAGCCTTAATAAATTCGGTTTGATCGAGAATTTTACCGCCATGATCCTGTAATTTTTTACCGCAGGATTGCAGCAATTTATCGGAATTAATGGCGATATTTAAAACCGTGGGAGTATGGAGAATCTCCGCCTTCAGATGGGGGGGATTATTGCCATCAAAAAACTTATTAAAGCCATCGATGTATTCTTGGAAGATTAATTCCTCGAATTCTTCGGCCGTAAATAGTCCTAAATTAATTAAACTTTGAAACTCCGATCGAGAGATATTCCATTCCCGATTCATCCGTCCGAAAGGCAGTCTTTCTACTAAGAGGACTCGATAACCTAATTTGGCCATCTGTGCGGCGTGAATTGCCCCCAAGGCACCACCAATATAAATTAAGTCGTAGGCGATGGGATGATCATTTTCCTCGCTGCTAGAGAAAATTACCGGCTGCGGTTGTTGGGGATTTTTGGCACTGTCGCGCCAACGTTTTTCCCACCAGTACAAACGTTCTAAATCCGCCTCTCCTTGGGGCATTTTGCGGAAGTAGTGAACCGTTAGGGGATAGTCCGCTTCTAAAGCTGTAAAAATTGAGTGATTTTTTCGATCAATGTTTGGTATCGTGTTATACTGCAGCAGAAAACGCTTTTGTAAAGCTCGATCGAGCTGCCGAGTTAGGGATGTCTCTTGACCATGCGATCGCTCACCCCAGCGGAAAACTTTTAAATAAGTAGTCCGTTGCAGCGTCCAGACAAAGATCGACAATTCGATCGCCTCCGATAAGCGCAATCTCACCCCGTTAGGTGTATTTGTCTTAACACCATTTGCGGGTTGCCAATCGGATTGTAACCACTGACAAACGGCGATCGAGTCAGGAGTCGGAATTTCTCTGTAAAGTATTTCTTTCATCTTGATTTAGCTGTTAAACCCAAAAATCGTCTGATTACGCTAGACTACACAAAAAGTTTTCTGAAAAAAGTTTAAAAAACTTTACATACCCAGATTAATACACAGCCTACCCCATCTGATTATGAATTATCCCATCCCGACTACCCCCGAAGAAATTGCCGCCCTCCGACAGCGTCCCGTCGATGAGGAGATGATCGCTGCCGTGATTGCGGGAATTATTAGAATGGCCCGCGCTCAGGGTCAATCTCTCGATGATCTGACTGAAGAAATTCTCGCAGAAGACCAGGTTTTAGATCAAGTGCAACGACGTTGGTTAAGTCAGCTTTTGACTAATGCTTGGCAAAATTTAGCTGAATGGGTGTAATTGAGCGATGGAATGGCTAACAATCACTCTCGCTAGTGTTTTGACCCTGTTAACTCCCGCAGGGGCAATTATTGATACGGTTTTAGCTCATACCCTTCGCTCCCAAGTCCAAAAAGTGGAACAATTAGCCGTGAGAGTCGATAATACTCCCAATTATCAGGCTCTGCAAGGCAAAATCGATCGAGTTCGCATTTCTGCACGGGGAATTTATCCCCTTGCTGGTGTTCGCATTGAGAAGATCGAGCTAGAAACTGAGCCAATTAGCCTCGATTTGCGGCGATTACAGCAAAAAAACGGCAATTTAGCCGCCGCTCTGCGCCGACCGGCTGCGGGGGCGTTGCATCTTGTCCTCACGGAAACTAATGTTAATCAAGCTTTACAATCGGCAGCGGTCAAAGAACAAATTCAGACCCTGATTAATAATCTGATTCCCTCTAGGGGAGAATTTGGTAGCACAAAATATCAACTTAGTCAAGCAAATTTTAACTTTCTTAATAATAATCGAGTTGCTCTCAGACTGCAGCTGGAGACCCAAAGGCCAGATGAACCAGCAGCCAGCCTCGATTGGAGCTTAGAAGTGGGATTTAAGCTAGTGCAGGGGCGAAAAATCGAGCTTATTGACCCCACAGCCACTCTTAATGGTCGTCGCATCTCCTCGCGCCTTCTCAAGGGGTTTGCCGAGGGTATATCCACCCAGTTAGATTTAAAAAACTTCGAGAAACAAGGAATTATCGCCCGCCTTCTCCAATTGCAGATCGACGATGATAAGCTGAGTATAGCCGCCTTTGGCAGAATTGAGCCTTGATCGGGGAACCCCAATTAAATTTAACGGTCAGAAAACAGGAGATATTTCAGTAATCAGTAATCAGTAATCAGTAATCAGTGAAAAGACACCAGGAAACTGCTATTTAATACTGCTCACTTAAAACTCACATCTGATAAGTACCTAAGCAAAATTAATTACACATTTCGATAAAGCTTTTGCATGAGTGCCTCTTGCCTATCTTAACTAGGAAATTTATTTTGCACGACTACTTAACTGATAACTGATAACTGATAACTGATAACTGATAACTGATAACTGATAACTGATAACTGAATTATGCCTAGTTCTCGCTCTAGTGATAAAATCTCTTTACCTTGGATGATTGGTATTGGCCTCGCTTTATTTACTGCTGGTGGGGCCACTGCTTGGTTTGCCGTCCATCACCTATCTTCCTCCCAGAAAACCAGCGAAAACCCGATTGAATCTCCCAGTCCGGCGCCGATAAGTCAATCGCCAATTGTTGAACCGGTTTCTCCAGGTCCGGTGAAGACAAATCCGACAGCAACTCCTGCTGCTATTCCTGTTAGGGAAACTCGACAGGTTTATTGGTTAAAAGTGACTGATACGGGTAATCAATTAGTCAGCCAAGAAATTACCGTTCAAAAAGCGGATAGCCGCGACCGAGAGTTAACAGCAGTATTGAAGATTCTATTAGCTGGTCCAAGCAATCCTCAGGATATGACTACTATTCCCCCGGGGACTAAATTACTTGATTTAAAAGTAGATAAAACGGGAATTAAGATTAATCTCTCGCGGGAGTTTGGCAACGATGACGGCCCTGATATGTTAATCGGTCGTTTGGCACAAATCATCTATACTACTACCAGCAGCGATCCCAATGCCAAAGTCTGGATTCAAGTGGAAGGAAAACCCCTAGAATTACTAGGAGAAGGCCACGGTATTGAAGTGGCCCAACCGATGACCCGTAAGTTTTTTAAGGAGAATTATCAATTGTAAGTTGTCCGCGCATTTCAATTGTTGGTTGCGATAGCGAATTGAGGTTAACTAGGGGGATTACTGGGGGGATAGGGAAAAAGAATTGGATAGGGAATTTTAATTCCTTCTTGCTGATAGCGTCGGTGTAGGAGTTTAATAAATTCGTGTTTAATGGTGAGATGTTGAAAAAACTCTTCTTCTACCACCTTGAGATAAACTGTTAGCACAATGCTATAGTAATCGAATTTACGGTAAAGGATCAAGGGTTTATAGTTACCGAGGTGAGGTTGCAATAACTGGGTGATTTCTTGTATAACTTCTAGGGTAACTTTTTCGACTTTTTCTAAGTCACTATCGTAACTAATGCCCACTTCCACGGGAACCAGTAGGGAGTGATCTGGTAAACTATAGTTACGGAAACTAGAAGAAATGATCTGAGCATTGGGAATAACCAAAAGATTATTGGTAATTTCTTCGACTACTGTGCATCTTAAATCCACATCTCGCACATAACCAGCTTCTCCCGTTCTCAGTTCAATATAATCTCCCGGTCTAACTTTTTTAGAAGTGATAATATTAATCCCTGACATTAAATTAGCTAGGGTATTTTGGAGAGCTAAACCGAGGGAAACACCCCCAATACCAAAGGCAGTAAGCATCGGAGTTATCGAAATGCCAATCGAGCTTAAAATCAGCAAAAAACCGCAGCTAAAAATCAGAACTTTGGCGAGAAATTCAAATAGGGAAGTTAGGGAAGAAATGCCATCATCTCCCGTGGTATAAAATCGTAATATTTCCACGGATAATTGGGCAATAACCCAAGTAGCTGAAGCTAAAAAAGCCACTAGCAGCAATTTTTTGCTCAGGAGAATCAGGTAAGGAAAGAGGGGAAGATTGGGAAGGGAGAGGGCAATATTTAAACCCAAAAGTCCGAACCAAAGTATGCTTAATCCACGAAGGGAACGTAAAACCCCTTCCGAGAAACGCAGGTTTTTTTCTCTGGCAATCGATAAAAGTTGACTGACAACGCGCTTTTCTACGAGCCATCCCAACAGCAGGAAACTGAGGACGATGGTGATAGGTAGGATAATATAGGGCCAATCTTCCAGTCTGGTTAATAGGTTCATTGCTAGAGGGTTAGAAAAAGATGCACTTTTGTCTTATATTATTCTCCATTTGCCTATCTCTAGCAGCGGCGGTGGAATTTTGGGGCAAAAAGTTGCAAAATGTAAAGAGAAACTCACCTTTCCTTCGGCGGCCTTCGTGAATAGTCAGTTAGTCAAACCAAAATTCGGGCTCTATCGATTCTTAATGGTTATAATCGTGGTTTTGTTCCTGATTAGCACCTTTTTAATCACCTTTCATCTGGCTAAGATGTCGGATCCCTACATTAAAGAGGTGTTATCCCGACAAGGTAATGTCAGTCGCGGTTACGAAATCTTTCAGATTAACTGTGCTGCTTGTCACGGTCAGTTTGCTGATGGCATCGTCGGACCGAGTTTAGAGGACGTTTCCCGTCGCAAATCGAGAATTAGTCTGATTGAACAGGTAATTAGTGGGAAAACCCCCCCAATGCCGAAATTTCAGCCCGATTCTCAAGCTATGGCCGATTTATTGGTTTATTTAGAAAATCTTTAAGAAAAACTGACTCTTATCCGACATTGATGGTAAGTTAAGACCCATTTAAACTGGGTGGAGAGTGGGGGTGGGGAAGTGGGGGAATGGGGGAATGGGGAATTTCAACTAAAACCCCAAAACCCTAAAACCCTAAAACCCCAACACCCCCCCCGCAACGCGCACGCAGTGACCACCCCAAAACCCAACCCCTGAGCGACTGATAAATTTTACTTATATAGAAAAATTTTGCTTCTATTTGGGTACGCTAGTAGAGACACTTAACGATAAATACTTATGTCTTGGCATTCCCAAGTTGAACCGGCAATTATCCAAGGGGATTTCTGGCAAGTTAGCCAATTTTATCAAGAACTGATGGAAAGAGAACCCCTAGAAATTAGTCATTATTGGTATTTAGGATTAGCCTATCTTTTGGAAGCTAGGGAAGAAGAAGCACAAACTACTTGGTTATTCGTCCTCAGTCAAGGGGATGAAGGGGAAGTGATGGGGTGGACAGCAGATTTAGTCAATATTTTGGATGGGGAAGCGCGAAGACAATTAGAGTTAGGCAATTTAGAAACCAGTTGGTTAATTCGAGGACATATTCGCGAGATTAGTCCCGATAATATTGATAATTTACTGCGGTTTATTTTATTAGCAATTGATTTGAATTATTTCGAGCAAGAGCAGTTAAAAGCTTGGTTATTTGTTGATGTGTTAAAAACAAATAATTTCCAGAGTATCGAGTTAAGTTTATTAGCAGAAGTTTTAGAAAAATTTCTCGATTCTCAGATACCAGAAACCGTCCCTTACTTAGAGGCAATATTTCAATCTAATTGTCAGCGACAAACTTTTATCAAAGTAGTAGAAGCTAAAGTAAATTCTCTAGCCATAAATAATAGACCATTGGCTATTGATATTATTAATACTTGTTTGGCAGTAGAACCGGAGCAAATTTATCTGTTAGCTGAACTTTATCAATGTTATTTTGATAATCGAGATTTTGCTGCTGCTATGCAAGTAGCTAATCAATTAAAAACAAGTTGTCAAGGGTTGCCTTCTCAAGCTGTAGCTGATTTTATTGCTCTTTATGTCAAATTATTTAGTGGTGATTGGGTCGATATTAAGGCAGATGTTGAAGAATATACAGAATCTTTGCAAAAAAGTATCGCTAATCGAGAATGTCCAAGATTATTGGATAAACCATCCCTAACAATTTTATCCCCTCTAGTTTACCTAGAAGATAACCCAAGAGAAAATCGTTACATTAATAATTGTGTTGGTCAACTTTTTCAGGAATATGTTCGTAATAACTCTAACTGTCATTCTCTGCAAAAATCGACTATTAAAGACAGCAACAAAGTTCTAAAAATTGGCTATATTGCCCATACTTTATATAATCATTCTATTGGATTAATTTCTAGGTGGTTAATGAAGTATCATGACTATAATGAGTTTCACGTCTCTTTATACCTAGTATCTCAAAAAGAAGACCTTATCACTGAAAATTGTTTTAAAAATCAGGTAAATGCTTGCTATAACTTACCGATTAATCCTCTGCTGATTGCTGAAAAAATTAATCAAGATAACATTGATATTTTGGTAGATTTAGACAGCATCACTAATAACGCAACTTGTCAAGTCATGGCACTAAAACCCGCACCAATACAAGTAACTTGGTTAGGTTTTGACGCGTCAGGAATTCCAGCAATCGATTACTATCTTGCTGATAATTACGTTTTACCAGCAGATGCACAGGAGTATTATCGAGAAAAAATTTGGCGCTTACCTAATTCCTATATTTGTGTGGATGGTGTCGAGGTTGCTTACCCCTCTCTCCGCAGGGATGATTTAGGGATTCCAGAGGATGCAATTAATTACTTAACCGTACAAACTGGGGTTAAACGTAACCCTGAAACTATTCGACTTCAGCTACAAGTTTTAAAGGCAGTTCCTAATAGTTATTTGAGTATTCAAGGGTTAAGTGATACTAAATCAGTGGAAAAATTATTTTTCAAAGCTGCCGAGGAAGAAGGAATTAATTATGAGAGATTAAAAATCTTACCCCTCTATCCCACAGGAATTTATCGAGCAAATTTAAGAATAGCTGATGTGGTTTTAGATACCTATCCTTTTACGGGAGGAATGACAACTTTAGATGTGCTGTGGATGGGGATTCCTTTAGTTACAAAAGTTGGTCAACAATGGTCATCGAGAAATAGTTATACTTTAATGGTTAATGCGGGAATTAGTGAGGGTATTGCTTGGAGTGATGAAGAGTATATCGATTGGGGAATTAAGTTAGGTAAGGATGAACAATTGAGACGCAAAGTTATCGCTAAATTAGATGAATCTAGACAAACTTCACCGATTTGGAATGCACGTCAGTTTACTAAAAATGTGGAAAATGCCTATCGTCAAATGTGGCAAATCTATTGTGAAAGTTAATCAGGGAGAATTAAATCATGTCTTGGCAAAATGAAGTTAAAACCGCTTTAGAAAACAATCAATACGATATTGTTAGTCAGTTTTACGAAGAACTGATAGAAAGAGAAACCCCAGAAATTAGTTATTATTGGTATTTAGGATTATCCTATCTTTTGCAGGCAAAAGAAGAAGAAGCACAAGCTACTTGGTTATTTGTTTTCACTCAAGGAGAAGAACAGGAAACCGAGTCATGGCTGCTAGAATTAAGCAATATTTTAGCTGCCGAAGCTAACCGACAATTAGAGTTAGAAAATCTAGAAACAAGTTGGTTAATTCGTAAACATCTACAGGAAATTAATCCCAGTTATCTCGATAATTTACTGCATTTAACCCTCATTGAAATTAAATTAAATAGATTTGATTCTCAACAACTGCAAGAATGGCAAATACTAGAATTAATTACTCAGGGTTCAGTTAACTCTCAATTATTGGAACGGGTAGTAATTGCCGTCATACCTTACGCTCATGAATATACCATAGAATTAGTTCGGTTAAGTTTACCCTATCTTGACAATTCTCTAGAATTACTTAATCACGTCATCACTGTTGCTGGACGCTTTGCTTTTGAGAAATATCAACCTATTTATTCCGTTGACTTAGCGGAAGCTTTTCTTCCCCTTTATCCCGAAAGTTTGTACTTAGAAGTTAATTTATTTTGGTTTTATATCTCTTTACCTGACTATGAAAAAGCCATCAATTTAGTCAATAAGTTGAAAGAGAAAAGTCAAACGATTGATTTAAAAATGTTTAGTCAATCGCTCCTCTTTAGTGGTTCTTTACGAGCCTCAAAATGGAATGACATTCCTAGTATTTGTCAAGAGTATAAACACTTAATTAAAGAATTTATAGAAAAAAAGCCCCAAGATATACATCCCTTAGTTCGGGGAGCTTTACTAACAGTTATGAACCCGATTTCTTACTATGAAGATAACCCGAAAGAGAATCGACCGCTTTTAAGTCAGATTGGTAGTTTTTTCCAAGAAACTTACAAAGAAATGCTTGGTTTTCAAGAGGAAGGTTTTGATAAACCCAGAGAAGATAATCCCAATAAAAAACTTAAAATTGGTTACATTGCCCAAACATTAAAACGTCATCCCGTCGGTTTATTGAGTCGTTGGATTATTAATTATCACAATCGTGAGCAGTTTGATATTCACCTTTATATGGTGAATCAACCCGTGGATGAAATAACTCAACAATGGTTTTCTAATCCCGCAGATAAAATCTATCATGCTACTGCTGATTCCCTAGCAACCTATCGCAAAATTAAAGAAGATAACATCGATATTCTTGTAGACTTAGATAGTGGTACTGGGGCAATCGTTGCCCAAGTTATTGCCTTAAAACCTGCCCCTATTCAAGTTAACTGGTTAGGTTTTGATGGTTCTGGTTTACCCGCAGTAGATTATCTTTTAGCGGATCCTTATGTATTGCCAGAAAATGCCCAAGAATATTATCAGGAAAAAATCTGGCGTTTACCTGATGCTTTTGTCGCTGTGGATGGTTTTGAAACAGCCGTTCCTACCCTGCGAAGAGAAGATTTAGATATTAATAACGATGCCGTTATTTACCTAAGTTCTCAAACAGCAATTAAGCGTAATCCTGCAATGATTCGCTTACAAATGCAAATCCTCAAATCCGTAGCTAATAGTTATTTCCTGATTCAAGGAGTTGCTGACGATAATTCCCTCTGGGATTTATTCTGTCAAATTGCCGCAGAAGTTGGGGTAGAAACTAATCGAATTAAGATGCTTCCTATCTATCAGACGGAAACCTACAGGGCAAATTTAGCCATCGCTGATGTGGTTTTGGATACCTATCCCTTTAACGGTGGTACAACCACCTTAGAAACCCTCTGGATGGGAATTCCTCTCGTGGTTAAAGTGGGGCAACAATGGTCATCCCGCAACGGTTATACTTTAATGATGAATGCGGGAATAACTGAGGGTATAGCTTGGAGTGATGAGGAATATGTGCAGTGGGGAATTAAGTTAGGATTGGATAAAAATTTAAGAGAAGAAGTCCGTTGGAAACTCCGAAAGTCTCGTCATACATCTCCCCTCTGGAATGCCAAACAATTTACCAGAGATTTAGAAAATGCTTATCGGCAAATGTGGAATATTTACAGCCTTTCTCATCAAGATGAAGTCTAACCTAATTTGCCATCTCCCCACACCCCACACCCCACACCCCGCTCCACTGGTGTTAGGCCCAGAGAGACCCTAATAGCTAAAGAAACTGCACGATTAGATACCAAAGTCTCTCACAGATAGAAGATAATCAATATTTATCAGTATTGGAAGCCTTCAGCATGGTTCATTTAACGCCCAATCCTAGCTATAGTTTAAGTCTCAAGATAGAAATCCCCAATCAAGCGGGAACCTTCGCTTCTGTCCTCAATGCGATCGCCGATGTGGGGGGGAATTTAGGGCAAATTTCTCTGATCGAACGCAATTTAAAGATTAGCACCCGCGAGATTATGGTTGATGCCGCTAGTACCGACCAAGCGGAACAGATTATCGCCGCGGTTAAAGCTCTACCGGATGTTAAACTGCTCAAAGTTTCCGATCGCACCTTCGATCTCCATCGTCGGGGTAAAATCTCCATTGAAAGTCGTATTCCCCTCACCTCCCAAGATGACCTGGCCATGGCCTACACCCCCGGAGTTGGTCGCATCTGCACCGCTATCGCTCACCAACCCGAACTGGTGTACTCATTGACCATCAAGGGCAACACCGTCGCTGTAGTTACCGATGGTAGCGCGGTATTAGGATTAGGAAATCTCGGGCCAGAGGCTGCCTTGCCAGTCATGGAAGGGAAAGCGATGTTATTCAAGGAATTCGCCGGAATTGATGCTTTTCCCATCTGTTTAGCCACCCAAGACCCCGAAGAAATCATCGCAACCGTCAAAAGAATCGCTCCGGTTTTTGGGGGTATTAACCTAGAGGATATCGGCGCTCCCCGCTGTTTTGAAATCGAGAAACGTCTGCGAGCGGAATTAAATATTCCCGTTTTCCACGATGATCAACACGGTACAGCGATCGTTTCCCTGGCTGCCCTAATTAATGCCCTCAAATTGGTCAAAAAATCGCTTGATACAGTCAAAATCGTCATTAATGGTGCGGGTGCGGCGGGTATCGCCATCGCTACTCTCTTTAAAACCGCAGGAGCTACAAATATAATCCTCTGTGATTCCCTTGGTATCCTCTCCCAAAAACGGGACGATTTAACCCCAGAAAAACAAGCTTGGGCCGTAGCCGCCAGTGGTAAGCTAGGTGATGCTCTTAAAGGCGCTGATGTCTTCTTGGGGGTGAGCGCACCGGGGGTATTGACTCCCGAAATGGTCAAGGGAATGGCTAAAAATGCGATCGTGTTTGCCATGGCTAATCCGATTCCCGAAATTCAACCGGAATTAATCAATGATTTGGTGGCCGTGGTGGCTACCGGACGCAGCGATTATCCCAATCAGATTAATAATGTTCTCGCTTTCCCCGGATTATTTCGCGGGGCCTTGGACTGTCGCGCTAGGGCAATCACCGATAATATGTATCTGGAAGCGGCCAAAGCGATCGCTTCTTTGATCACTCCTGCTAATCTCGATCGAGAGAATATTATTCCCTCGGTTTTTGATGGTCGTGTAGTTACGGCTGTGGCCGCCGCTGTTCAACACGCTGCTCGTCAAGATGGAGTGGCCGGGGAATAATGTAATTATCTTGCAGGAGGGTAAGTAAACCGTGAAACCGATCGATGATATTCCCGAAGCTTTGCGGGACAACCAGTACAGAAAAACTACTAATCCCCATGGTCTCATAACGATCGCAAGCGGTTTACTCGCTCTGGTGGGAACCGGCCTAATTGCCATAGCAGTCTTGAATCGTCCCTCTGCTTCCGTAAAAAAACCGGTTATTAACCCCTCCCCCCCCATTAAAGCCACTCCTAGCCCCATTGAGAACATTCTAGGTCATTTACCCTATCAAGAGGCCCCAGAAACGGAATTAGCCCCTATTACTGGGGATGGTGCTATGCGTTTAAGGAAAGCAGCAGCCAAGGCTTTTATCCAGATGCAGAGTGACGCGAGAAGGTCGGGGGTGATTTTAATGCCGATTTCCGCATTTCGATCGAAAGCAACCCAAGAAAAGCTCTTTTTTGAAGTTAAAAAACAACGCAATCAGCAAACCCGCAAACGAGCAGAAGTGAGCGCACCTCCGGGTTACAGCGAACATCATACCGGTTATGCGATCGATATTGGCGATGGTAGCGCTCCCGCAACGAATTTAAGTAGCAGTTTTGCTAATACTGCCGCTTTTCGTTGGTTGCAAAATAACGCTGCCCAGTATAGTTTCGAGTTATCTTTCCCCGAAAATAATCCCCAGGGTATTAATTATGAACCCTGGCACTGGCGTTTTGTCGGGGATAGTCACAGTTTAGAAACTTTTTATAAAGCCCAACAATTAGGAAAACAAAAATAAGATAACCTTATCGGCAATTGCGTCCTGTAGGGGCGAAGCATTCGGACAATAACCTATCGCTGAAACCAGAGATTTTCTATCCGAATGCTTCGCCCGTACTTTTTCAACTTTTTAGAAAACCTAACAATTAGGAAAACAAAAATAGGATAACCTTATCGGCGATCAATGGCATTTTCTGGAGTTAATTACTAAAATAGGATGACATTGTCTTCTGGGTGTTTCTGATCTGTCCAAGCCGGTAGAATACTTAACAAATGAGCAAGGGGAACGAGTTGGGGTTTTATTAGACTGGAACACCTATTCTCGATTTGCCAATCCATTAGGCCTCGATCAAGATTATTTGATTGGTTTGAGTGTGGATGAATTAAAAGCACTGGCAAGTTGTCAATTGGCCCTAGTAGAGCAAACCCGTTTAGATGATTTAGTGATGAGAAATGCAGCATCTTTGCTCTGCGCTGATGAGGTAGCTGAGTTAGATGAGTTGTTGGCAAAAACAGAGCAATTAACAATTCTTAAAACCCTTGCCAGATAACCGTTTATTTGGTGATGGAATTGGTGAAGGGACAAACTTTAAGAGATATTTTAGATAAACAACCAGAAAAGAGATTAAATGAGAAAGATATTGAGTCGGTAATGAATGATTTAGTCAGTGCTTGGGAAGCAGTGCATGATGAGAAGCAAAATATTTATCATTTAGATTTAAAACCAGATAATGTCTTAATTACCGATGAAAAACGGCTGGTTTTAATCGATTTTGGGTCAGCAAGGCAAGGATTGAGAAAGAATAGTCGCAGTGTTCAAGCTTTTACTGAAAGCTATGCAGCTCCAGAGGTAATTTTAGGGGAAGATGTAGGAAGTTATAGCGATTTGTTTGAGTTGGAGATGATGTTACATGAAATGTTAACAGGTGAGCTGCCGCTCCTACGCAAGTCCCTTATGATCCTAAGGTTATCGGCGGTGGGTGATGGGCAACTATGGGGAGATAGGGGAATTTCCACTAAAACCCCAACACCCCAAAACCCCAACACCCAACCCCTGTTATACAATGGTTTTTGACTTGTTTTTTGGAAGGGAACGCTAAACTATGTATTCGATCGATATTACCCTGAAACTCTCGCCCATCCCCATTTCCGTGCAGCGCAAGGAAGAAGTGGCGGCAGACGCTTTGTATCAAACAATTATTAACGCTATGCGATCGCCGAATCCAGAATTATTAGAATTAACCTGCGAAAAACAAACCGATAAAAAGGTGGCGGTTTTGAGCGATCAGATCAGTGCGGTGATTGTGTCACAAAAATCCGGGGCTGCCTCCACTGGTAGAGCGCCGGGGTTTGTCGCTTTAGCCACAGAATAGTTCTTTAATCAGTTATCAGTGAGCAGTAACCAGTAATCAGTGAGCAGTAAAAAGACAGTAGGAAACTTCTATTTAATACTGCACACTTAAAAACTCAAATCTGATAACTGATAACTGATAACTGATAAATGATAACTGATAATTCATGACTATAAAAGTAAAAGACCTCTGGTTTAGCTGGCCGAATGGGAAATCAGTATTAAATGGCTGCTCTTTGCAAGTTCCCAGAGGAGAATTTTGGATGTTGTTGGGGACAAATGGCAGCGGTAAATCAACCCTGCTGCGGTTATTAGCGGGATTATTAAAACCTAGTCGCGGTGAAATAGAGATACCTAACCCCCTCGGTTTTGTTTTCCAAAATCCCGACCATCAGTTAGTTATGCCAACAGTGGGGGCAGATGTGGCTTTTGGGTTGGTATCCGAGGGTTTATCCACGCCAGCAATTCGGGCCAGGGTGCGGGAATCCCTAGGGGCGGTGAATTTATTAGAAATGGAAAAACGACCGATCTATGCTCTCAGTGGCGGACAAAAGCAAAGAATCGCCATTGCGGGGGCCTTAGCTCGTCATTGCGAGGTTTTGCTCTTTGATGAACCCACCGCCCTTTTGGATGGGGATACCCAGTTAGAATTAGTCTCTCAAGTGCAGAAATTGGTCAAAAACCGGGGGATTACGGCCCTTTGGGTGACCCATCGCCTTGATGAATTGGATTACAGCGATGGGGCATTTTTGTTAGAGGGGGGCAAGGTAACGGATCGGGGAAATCCCCTAGAATTAAAAGCGAGATTATTGGCAAGTGCGGCGGTTGAATCTTAAATTTTTTGTTAATATCATTAGGATGCTGTTTTTTAGAACTGCCCTTAATGCCACACGAATTACTCTCAAAGCCATGCTTAATTCTTCTGATCGTTCCCTTCTGCTGGTTGACGGCTACAACGTCATCGGTGCTTGGCCGTCCCTGAAAAAAATTAGCGATCGCCACGGTCTCGAACCGGCGCGAGACAAGTTAATTGAAACCCTAATCGGTTACACCCACCATCAGGGTTATCAAACCCAAATTGTCTTCGATTCCTACTTTCAAAACACCCCCGGCAGCCAGGAACGCTACACTAACCATTTATCGGTTTATTTTACCGCTCACGCTCAAACCGCCGACACCTATATCGAGAAAACCTGCGCCGATTTTTGGCACGATCGCGCCCCAGCTATCGAACGGATTATCGTCGCTACTTCTGATAATGCCCAAAAAATGACCGTTATGGGTTACGGGGCCGAGTGGATTTCCGCTCAACGTCTGGAAATCGAGGTGGATTTAACCGGTCGTCGTCTGAGACAATCCCAGAGTTCTTCTCAAAGTCCCAAAGGGCGTTTTTTATTCCATTCTCTCGATGCTAAGGTGCAACAGAAATTAGAGAAAATGCGCCACGGAATTAGTTATCAAAAACCTTGACAAATTACCTCAAATATGTATCGACAAAAATCCCCCGTAGAGGCACAGGTAACTGTGTCTCTAGGTTTTTAAAGGTCAGTTGCGGTTCGGGGGATTTTGTCAAAAGCTTATACTAAATCCGTTGAGTACAGGCTAGTTATGAGGAGAGGCAAAAGGCAAAAGGCAAGGGGGAATAAATCATCAGTTTTTAATAACCGGATTTAGTATTATTTGCTGGTCCCTCTAAACCACTGGTTTCACAGCTGCAATTCTGCTAAACCTAAATAATAAATTCCCGTGGGTGTCACTTGGAAGCGACAGGGTAAAACCTTGACTCCTTTAGCCACTGCTTGACGCAATAACTGCCCGTATTTAGCATCTTTACTATCCCCCGGAGCAAACCGATCACAATCACCCCGATTAATAAAGTAGAACATAATCGCCTCCGCTGCCGGCAATAAAGCCATTAATTCCTGTAAATGCTTCTGTCCCCGCGTGGTGACAGTATCGGGAAAAAGGGCCGTTTCTCCCTGATTCCAAGTGGTATTTTTGACCTCGATATAGGTGAGGGAATTATCCCCATGGGTCAAAAGAAAATCAATTCTACTGCCGTTATTTTGACCGTAGGCCACTTCCGATCGCACCTCGGTGTCATTTTTGACCAAATCGGGAAAAACTCCTGGCAACAGGGCATTTTTCACCACCTGATTAGGAAGATTGGTATTAACTCCCACCCAAGTCTCCCCCAGTTGAATCATCTCCCAGGTATAAGCTAATTTTCGCTTCGGGTTATCACTGCGAGAAAGATAAACCGGTTGACCCTCTACACATACATCGGTCATCGGTCCGGTATTAGCGCAATGGGCCGTAATTAATTCTCCGTTGTCCAATTGTATATCGGCAAAAAAGCGTTTGTAACGTTTAATTAAAATACCCTTGACAAGAGAAGGGTATGTGTGAACTAACAAAGAAGTCATCAAATTTTCGCCAGGCTATATAAGGTAAAGAATAGCCTTTTTTTGGGAGCTTAACCTGAAGACAGGAGACCTTTCAGTTATCAGTGAACAGTAATCAGTAAACAGTAATCATACTATTTTCCTTTATTCGTAGCAGGCATTTTACTCTCTTGGGTTTGGTGGGTAAAATGTATTCTAAAATACAGTTCTGCTGGCGAGCAAATGGAACGAACCACAAAGACACAAAGGACACAAAGATTGATCGGTCTTATATAAGTTAAACTTATCACACAAAGAATAAGAGAGCCGGCATTTTACTCCCCTCTCCCTTTGGTTGTGGGGGTAAGGGAAATTAACCATCTCTGCGATTACTTTTGAAAAATGGCATCAGTGACAAGAAAACGGCAATTTTCTACTTAAGACCGTCCACTAAAAACTCACATCTGATCACTGATAACTGATAACTGATCACTGATAACTGATAACCGCTCAGGTACAATAAAAGCTTGAGGCTTAGTAGATATTGAGATTATGGGTAACACTTTCGGACGACTATTTCGGGTTTCCACTTTTGGAGAATCTCACGGGGGTGGGGTAGGAGTGGTTATCGATGGTTGTCCTCCGCGCTTAGAAATTTCTGAAGAGGAGATTCAAATCGATTTAGACCGTCGCAAACCGGGACAAAGCAGAATCGTGACCCCGCGTCGGGAAAATGACATTTGTGAGATAATTTCCGGCGTTTTTGAGGGTAAAACCCTCGGTACACCGATCGCTATTCTAGTGCGGAATCAGGATGCTCGTTCGCAAGATTACAACGAAATGGCCGAGAAATTCCGACCTTCCCACGCGGATGCCACCTACGAGGCAAAATACGGCATTCGCAACTGGAAAGGAGGAGGCAGATCCTCGGCCCGGGAAACCATCGGCCGGGTGGCTGCAGGAGCGATCGCTAAAAAAATCCTTAAATCTGTCTATAATGTCGAGATTATCGGCTATGTGAAGCGAATTAAAGATCTTGAGGCAATCATCGACCCCAACACCGTCACCCTCGACGAGGTGGAAAGTAATATAGTGCGTTGTCCCAACGGGGAAACGGCCACCAAAATGATCGCCCTGATCGACCAAATTCGCCTGGATAAGGACTCGATCGGCGGTGTGGTGGAATGTGTAGCCAGAAATGTGCCGAAAGGTCTAGGAGAACCCGTTTTTGATAAGCTAGAAGCCGATTTAGCTAAGGGGATGATGTCCTTACCCGCGAGTAAGGGATTTGAAATCGGATCGGGATTCGCGGGAACCTTCTTAACCGGCAGCGAACACAATGACGAGTATTTTATCGATGATAACGGGGAAATTCGCACCACTAGCAATCGTTCGGGGGGTATCCAAGGGGGAATCAGTAACGGTGAAAATATTATTATCCGCATCGCTTTTAAACCGACCGCGACTATCGGTAAAGAACAAAAAACCGTGACGCGCACCGGGGAAGAAACCACCCTGGCAGCCAAAGGAAGACACGATCCTTGCGTTTTACCCCGGGCCGTCCCCATGGTGGAAGCGATGATGGCTTTGGTATTATGCGATCATCTGCTCCGTTTTCAGGGACAATGTACGATTAGCGATCGCTTTTTCTAAACCTTTACCCGCGATGAAATTTTTATTCCTTCATTCCAATTTTCCCGCCCAATTTCGCCATTTAAGCACGGTTTTGGCTCAAGACCCCCGAAATCAAGTTATTTTCGGCACTACCAGGCAAGAGGGGGAGATAGCGGGGGTAAAAAAATTTATTTACAAGGAAAGTCGCGCTGTTTCTCCCCAAACCCATCATTATGTCCGTCCCCTCGAAAGTGCGGTTTTACAAGGTCAAGCGGTTTATGGTGTTTGCCAACAACTGAAAAATCAAGGATTTTATCCCGATATTGTCTATGCACATTCTGGCTGGGGGCCGGGCCTATTTATCAAGGATATTTTCCCGAAAACTAAGTTTTTAGCCTATTTTGAATGGTTTTATCATGCCCATGGTTCCGATGCTGATTTTGATCCGGCGGATCCCCTTAATGCTGATGCCGAAGCCCGGATTAGAATTAAAAATGCGACGATCCTCATCGATCTGGTCAGTTGCGATCGAGGTTTATCGCCGACTATCTGGCAAAAACAACAATTTCCCCCAGAATTTCACTCGAAACTGACGGTTTTGCACGATGGCATCGATACGGACTATTTCTGTCCCCGTCCCGATGTGCAGTTAGTGATTCCAGAGATAGGTTTAGATTTATCGGGTGTTAAGGAGATTGTCACCTATGCAACCCGGGGAATGGAACCCTATCGCGGTTTTCCCCAATTTATGACGGCTGTTTCCCTAATTTTAGCCCGTCGGCCTAACTGTCATGTGGTGATTGTCGGGGAGGATCGGGTCGCTTATGGGAAAACTCTACCGGACGGCAAAACCTATAAACAATTGATGTTAGAAAGCCTTTCTTTGGATTTATCCCGGGTGCATTTTACCGGTTCTCTGCCCTACGGTCAATATAAACAGGTTTTACAGGCATCGGCAGCCCATATCTATCTTACCCGTCCTTTTGTGCTGTCTTGGTCAATGTTAGAGGCTATGGCCATGGGTTGCGTCGTGATTGGTTCCGATACTCCCCCCGTGCGAGAATTAATTACCGATGGGGAAAATGGTTTATTAGTGGATTTCTTTTCTCCCCAACAAATAGCCGATCGCGTGGATGAGGTGTTAGATTATCCCCAGGGTTGGCAAAATCTGCGTTTAAATGCCAGGGAAACTATCAAGCAACGCTACGACCTCAAGCAATGTTTACAGGATCATCTAGATTGGTTATTGAGTTGATGAAATGAGAGCATTTTCCCAAAAATACTGTCTTTTAAATGATTAATATCGCTATTAAATTCTTTCTCTTACAATCCTAATTCCTTCCTAAGCAGGAATATTACCTGCTCGTCTTTCTTCTAATAATACGGAGGCGATGAAACGGTTAAAAACTTGTTCCCTTGTGATGGAATATTGAGAATTTAATTCTCGGCATTCTGCAACTGTTAAGTTAACCCATAATCTTTATATAGGCAGAAAAAATTACCATTTTATATTGTTATGTTGATTCAATAATTTTTATCCCTGCTCTAAATTCCCGCAGTGCTTGAGCATGATTTTCTGTGTTAATACAACGCATCAATAAACCTACATCTAAACTCGGTAAAAGTTGCGATTTACTAACAGCTTTATATCCCTCATTTCCTAAACTATAAAACAATAACTCATCATTCATCCAAAACCAAACTTCAGGGATTTGTAACCGTTTGTATGCTTCCAGTTTATTAATTCCTCCACTACTAACAACCACCTCAATCACTAAATCAGGATGTTTTCTATTGGCTCCCAACTCATAGGATTTATCACCTTCTCTTTTAACCTTTTCAAATTCATTTTCTAAGGTGACAGAACCAGTAGGAGTAAAATCTAATCCCAAAAATTCTAAATAAATTTCTAGTAAAGCACCAATACGTTCTTTGATAGTTTCGTGTTTTTTCCCTGGCATTTTTCTAATCTCCAAAACTCCATCTAAAAAAGATAACCTTAACCCTGGGCGATCAATTAGCTGTTCAACAGCTTTAAATTCTCTCCAGGTTAAGTCACTAATTAAAATTGGTTCTGCTTCTCGTTCAATGAGTGTAGTTATCATAATTTAAACCCAAATTTAGAGCGTGAATTTTGTTCACTATGATATGATATAAAAACAGAGTATCATAAAAAACATCATGCAAGCATACAAACTCAAAGGAAAAATTGATCAATCTGGTAACTTGCTGATTACCGAACCCCTGAATTTACCCCCCGGAAACGTGGAAATTGTAGTTTGGGCAGCCACAGACACCCTTGATCATACCACAACCCCAACCACTGAACCAGCACCAGAAACACCAAAAAGAAAATCTAGGATCAAAGCATTTCAGGGTTTATTTGAAAATGCCCCTGCCATTCCGGCAGACTTTGATCCAGATCAAGCTAAATATGAATATTTAAAGGAGAAATATAACCTGTGAAAATCCTGATAGATACTAATATCATTATTGATAATGCCTTAGAAAGAGAACCTTTTTGGAATGCAAGTGAACAAGTTTTATCACTAATTGAAAAAGGCACAATTGCAGGTTATATTTCCGCCTCAACTTTTAGTGATTTGTATTATATTATCCGTAAGGCAAGAGGTCGAGATTGGACGCTTACTTATTTAAAGCAGTTAATTACTTTTTGTCAAATTGCTACAGTAAATCAGGCTGCAATTATAATGGCTTTCACAACCAATTTTCAGGATTTTGAAGATTCTATTCAATACTCTACTGCGGTAGTTAATAAATTGGATGCAATTATTACCCGTAATCCTCAAGATTTCCCCATTGTCACACCACGAATTATCACTCCTGAACAATTAATTGCCGAATTAACCAACTCTCATTAGCAAATTTAGTGGTTTTAATAATGTATCGGGAGCATAAAAAATGTCTAAACTTAAAGAGTTCATCTATTACCAAAATTCTATGACTCGCTGGTTTAATATTGCAGGTCCCTGTTCAGACGATATCCACTATATGCTCTCTCCCACAGTCAGATTACCAGATTTAGAGGAGCTAATTCAACAACGTAGTTATTTTGTCCTTCACGCACCACGACAAACGGGGAAAACCACCGCTATGTTATCCCTAGCAAAACAACTTACCGATACCGGAAATTATGCCGCAGTCATGGTATCCGTAGAAGTAGGAAGTGCATTTAATCATGATCCTACTGCCGCAGAATTAGCAATTTTAGGGGCATGGTATAATACAATTGAGGATAGTTTACCGACCGAATTACAACCAGCTGCTAAACAATGGCAACAGGAAGAACCAGGAAGCAGAATTAAGGCTTTTTTAAGAGGTTGGGCAAAAGCCATCAATCGTCCCATAGTATTATTTATAGATGAAATTGACTCTTTACAAGACCAAACATTAATTTCTATTTTACGACAGTTAAGAGATGGTTTTCCTAAACGTCCAGAAAATTTTCCCTCGTCAGTAGGATTAATTGGTTTACGAGATGTGAGAGATTATAAAGTAGCATCGGGAGGTAGTGATAGATTAAATACATCCAGTCCTTTTAATATCAAAGTTGCTTCTCTGACTATGAGAAATTTTAATCTCGAAGAAGTGGGAGAATTATATCAACAACATACAGCAGCAACTGGACAAATTTTCACATCAGAAGCAATAGAAACAGCTTATGATTTAACCCAAGGACAACCTTGGCTAGTCAATGCTTTAGCTAAAGAAATTGTAGAAAAAATGGTAAAAAATAGAATTATTGCTATTACTAAAGAACATATCTTAACAGCCAAACAAATATTAATTAATCGTCAGGATACTCATTTAGATAGTTTAGCGGAAAAACTCAGAGAAAAACGAGTTAAAAACATTATTCAACCGATTTTAGCAGGGCAAACCTTACCCGATACTCTAGCAGATGATCGCCAATATTTAATAGATTTAGGATTATTACGACGTGATCCGATGGGGGGATTAGTTATTTCTAACCCCATATATCGTGAAGTAATTCCCCGCGTTTTAGTACAAGGAACTCAGGATAGTTTACCTTTAATTATTCCTAGTTGGTTGACGGCAAAAGGTGAATTAAATATAGATGCTTTATTAACAGCATTTCTCAAGTTTTGGCGACAACAGGTCGAACCATTATTAAGTAGTGCTGCTTACCATGAAATTGCCCCCCATATTGTATTAATGGCTTTTTTACATCGTGTGGTTAATGGTGGGGGAGTTTTAGAAAGGGAATATGCAATTGGTAGTGATAGAATGGATTTATGTCTGCGTTATAAAGATGTAATTTTAGGGATTGAATTGAAAGTATGGCGGGATAAAAAACGCGATCCGCAAGCTGATGGAATTGAACAATTAGAATCTTATTTAGGATGTTTGGGTTTAGATTTTGGTTGGTTATTTATCTTTGATAGACGGAAAAATGCTTTACCAATGGAAGAAAGGTTATCAACTGAGGTGTTGGTGACGGAAAATCAGTATAGAATTACTGTAATTCGGGCGTAAATGTTGATCTATTCCAACACCTTAACCCCAAAATCATCTACAATCAAAATTTCCAGTGAATCATAAAATCCTATGACTCGCTGGTTTAATAGCGAAGAACTCCGTAGGAATCGTCTTTTTTTGTCAATGTGAGGAAATGCGATAGCGCAAGCGCTGACTTGTCAGTTCGCTTCGCACCATCGCTATTTTATTCAAGATAATGGAATTTTAATGGTAAATAACCGTCGTTTTTACATTAATATCAACATTCAGTTTTTTCCGCAAAACATTGAAAATAGCAGTCAAATTATCCATCGTTGGATTACCCTTGGCTGATAACATCCGATGTAAACTTTTACTAGGTTTAGAAGTTTCAATTGCTAACTGTTCAAAACCTACTGTTGCATTGACAATATCTCTCAAAATCAGTCTTGCTGTTTCTGGTTCACCATTCAGGAAAAGAGAAATAGCTTCATCAAGTAAAGCGATCGCAAACTCAGAATCTCTTTGCACTCGTGCATTAACGGTTTCTTTAAAGTCTCTAGTTAGTGCCATAATAACTACCTTTTCTCTCTACTATCATTGTCAAATTTTTGCTCTTTGCTAATTTCTTTTTTTCGTCTTTTGTACTCTTGGTATAATTCTCTAGCACGATTAATATCAGATTGCTGATTTTTCTTTGTTCCCCCACCAAATAAAACTATAAGCTGTTTACCATCTTGAGCTAGATAAATTCGGTATCCTGGACCCCAATCAATCTTATATTCCCCAATTCCATCAAACCATTTAACATTTGATGTATTGCCTAATTCCAAACGAGACTTAGCAACTGTTACCTTCGCAGCTGCTTGGGTATCCAAGCTATTAAACCATTCTTGGTAAGGACTTGAACCATCTTCTTGAAGATATTCTTGAACTTTGATAATAGACATACTGCTATAGTAACTTATGTGTTACTCTAGGTCAAACAGTATGACAGGACTTACGCAAAAGGGAACGAAAGTAGGGGTAATTCATGAATTACCCCTACGCAAGAATAAGGTTTTCAGTCACATCTTGCGTAAGTCCTATATGATTCTAAATAAATTTTTAGTATTGACTGTGGAGAAATTCACAGTCACGATGTCAGCTAGATATCTCGATTTAGACAATAGACCTCTTGCATAAATCCGAAAACAAACGATAGAAACAATAATGGGAGGGACTTTCAGTTAATTATTTATTAGTAGTTGATAATCTTCAAAAATGTTGCTGTACAAGGATCGACTTAAGACTTTTGCAAGAGGTCTAATTTGCAGGTCTTTCGTCTATGTCTATTCAAATAAACTCTCTACTCTATTATTACTCACGGAATTATCCTGTTTTTCAAGAGCTAGAGGCGATCGCCAAAATCCTAAATCTATTTAGGGTTAAACAGATTGAGCGCAAATAATTCTTCCCTAGCTCGCACTAGAGATTAAACAATTAATTCTAAAAAATGTAACCGCCCTGCTTCATCTCCAGCAATTAATTTTTTGCTGTCAGGATAAATTGCACAACAAATAATAGGGCAATCATTAACCAAACTAGTGAGACATTCTCCCGTATCTAAATCCCATATTTTAATGGTTGTGTCTAAGCCACTAGAATCTAAGCCACTAGAAATAACATATTGATTATTAGGAGTAATTGTCAAAGACGATATTGTGCTGTGATGACTATTAAAAGTAAGTAATTCTTTTGCCGTGTCTAAATCCCATACCTTAATTGTCCTAAAAGTAGCTATAAAAACAATTTTTTTGCAATCAGAGGTAATGGCTAATAAATCTATCCCTTGTTGGCGACTATTAAGAGTAAGTAATTCTTTTCCAGTGCTTAAATCCCATACCTTAATTATTCCCTCTTGGCAACCAGAAATGATTTTAGTGCCGTCCAGAGAAATAACTAACGAATTTATAGGGTTCTGATGACCAGAAAGAGTAAGTAATTCTTTTCCTGTGCCTAAATCCCATACCTTAATTGTCTTATCTCTGCTAATAGCAACTTTAGTGCCATCAGAGGCAGTTACTGTATTTATAGAGTAAAACATCAAATTTACAAGGTTCTCTCTAAAGTTAGCGATAAGGTACTTTATAAAATAAGCACAGTTGGGAAGAGTACGTATTGCTTTTCCACTGGTTATATTACATACTTTAATCCACCAGCCTAGAGCCAAAATAAATTTAGTGCCATCAGGAGTAATTGCTAAGATCTTTGGAATACCACTTACATTATATAATTTTATTTCTTTTCTAGTAGCTAAATTGCACACCTTAATGTAATTCCAAAAACCCAAAATCACGATATTATCATCAGGAGTAATGGCTAACGAATATATTTTGTCTCCTATTGAATAATCAATAGGAGTAAGCATTCTTTTCTCTATGGCTAAGTTCCATATCTTAATTGTTTTATCGTAACTACCAGAAACTATTTTACTCCCATCATGTGAAATTATCAAAGACGACACTTTGCCGTGATGACCGATAAGAGTAAGTAATTCTTGTTCTGTACATAAGTCCCATATCTTAATCATGCCATCAGAATAACCAAAAATAATTTTGGTATTATCAGGAGTGATCGCCGAAGACGAAATTGAATTATAATGGCTAGAAAGAGTAAGAGTACGTATTTTTTTTCCAGTGGCTAAATCCAATACCTTAACTATCCCGTTTTGAGAGGAAATAATTTTAGTGCTATCAGGAGTAATTGCTAAAGTATAATGATCGATAAGAATAAGTAATTCTTGTCCTGTATATAAGTCCCATATCTTAATTGTCCCATCGTTGCTACCAGAAACGATTTTAGTGCCATCAGGGGTAACTACCAATGAACTTATTCTGTTCTGATGGGTAGAAATAGAAAGTAATTCTTGTCCTGTAGCTAAATCCCAGACCTTAATTGTATTATCTTCGCTACTAGAAATGATTTTATTCCCATTATGGGTAATTGCCAACGAGGTTATCGCAAACTGATGGCTAGAAAGAGTACGTATTTTTTTTCCAGTGGCTAAATTCCATACATTAATTGTATTATTTCTGTCACCAAAAATAATTTCATTGCTATCAGGCGTAATTACTAGCGAAGTTACCGATTGTCTTATTGCTAAAGCCACCAAAGAAACTTCGTCAAGATTAGTCCATTGCAAAATTTGATCTTCTGAAAAATTATATAAGTCATATAATTTTTTCCCAGTTGCTAAATCCCATACCTTAATTATCCAGTCTTGAGTGGAAATAATTTTAGTGCCATCAGAGGTAATTGCCAAAGACGAAATTTTGCCCCAAAAAGACGAATTTCCGCCGTGGTGAGTGAGAGTACGAATTAAACTGGTACATGGTGGCTGTAAACTTCCCAAATAAGGAATTAAAGCAGGTGGAACTATCTTCGCTTTTGCCTGCTCTAGAAAAGATTGAATATAAGAATTTTCTAACAAAGATGGGTAAAATAATCTACCTAATAACTGAGAAATTAACTGCTCAGGATGCTCCCTTAAAATATGAGCAGATAACCTAAACGTTTCTTGAATTAGCTTTAAGGCTTCTGTTCTTTCTGCATCATAATTAGGATACTCCCGTAAATCAGATTGATGAACATAATCATAGTCATTTATGACATCTTGCACATCAAAACTCGGATGATTTAATTTATCAGAAATAAAAGGATAACAGGTTAAACATCCATAGTAACGCTTGAGATTCCCAGACTCAAAGGCACTACTGGGAACTGTCGCCAAATATAATTGTCGTTCTTTTTTATCCATTTTTAGATAGGAAATGTGGTTTACAAGTTCATTAAGTGCTAATTAAACTGGTATTCATCAGGATCATTTTGTTCCCAGCGACGATTTAGAGCTTCATTGACTTCCCGAAAAATTTTCTGCTCACTATTTAATTCTTTTCTTTTAGTTAAATATTCAAAAAAACTTTGATGATAAAAATCATAATAAATTGAATCCTCATTTTCTTCCTCTCGCAAATATTGATACCACTCCGTTATTACTTGATCTAAAATATCAATGTCAATGGTAAATATCTCCACAATAAATTCATCATAGATATTTCCTTTTTTTTGTCTAGCTTCCTTGAGCAAGTATAAAATTTTCTTTTTGTGAATGTTTTCTGGACGATTCATGCCCATTCTTTCCCAATGCAAATCATAATAATCTTTGAGAGTTGTAGGTAAATCATTTAAATTAAAATTAGTATATTGCTCTCTGGTGAGTGCGTCCATTAAACAAACTAAATACATAAAGTTATCAACAACCCTTTCAGATACCTTCTTGATAAAATCATCTGGTGTATAGGAATTACGATTTAACCATACTTGTAACTTAGGGTCGTCATTCAGGAATAACCCAATACGTTCTTTAATATCATTTTGAGAAATATCCTTCATTTGACGTAAATCCAATTCATGTTGAGGAGTATATACTTCTGTAAAAAGCCTTCTTTCTCTATCCGTTCGATAATTCCTTCTGGTTAAGAAGAAATAGACATTTTGGGGTAAGTTTCTTGGTAAAAATAAAATATTCTCTGCCCCAACCTCTTGTATCACTTCATCTAAAGCATCCACCACAATCACTAAAGGTTCACTGGATGATAACTTCTCTGCCACTAAGTTGACTAGGGTGGCTAAATTAGCACTATTGACGTTAGATAATTTGTAATGCTGAATAAGTTGCTCTCGAATACTGTTTAAAAACTTCTCAGGAGTATTATTTCCTTGACTAGCAATATGAAAATAACAGATCGCCTGATTGTTTATAACATAATTAGCAGCGATCGCACTTTTCCCTGTACCCGGTTCCCCCAATACGGTAAAGTAACCGCGATCGTTATTTTTCTGAAATTCGTCGAAAGCTTGAGTTACAAACTCCCGTCCCACAAATCGCTTAGTACGAGACTCAATTAAAGATTTGAACTCAGGAGGGTAACTAATTTTTACTGTTAAATTTTTGGCTTTAACATTTCTTTTCAGTTGTTCCCACAAATCCAGATCAACACCCTGGGCAAGATCTATATTAAAGCATTTGCAAATCAGTTCAACAGTATCACTGTTTACTTCTTGACTGTTGCGGTCAAAAACATGGCGGTAGATAGTTTTTTTGTCGCCATAATTCAGAGCTTTTGCCATATCATCTTGAGTTATTTTTTTATCATTTTCATCTTTGAGACCCCCCAGAAAATTTCTCAGTCTTATCAAATCTGCTTCAGGCAATTTTATTTTAGGCATGGCTAAATCCTTTTTTTGAATAACACAATTAAAAATTTTGTGAAGTAACAATGACTTGGTTGATAAGTAGTCGTGCAAAATAAATTTCCCAGTGAAGAAAGGCAAAAGGCAAGGGGCAAGAGGTAAGGAGGGGGTTAGATATGTGTAATTAATTTTGCTTAGGTACTTAGCTATTTAGGGATTTTTCAATCAGTTACAGCGGTTGCGATCTCCCTATGAGATAGCAGACCAATAACGTAATGGATGGTTTTCCCAGTTGGAGGTCAGACTGAGACGCTACCTGCTGTATAGCTACATTTTTATACTATAGCAGAGAGACTAGCTGTGTCATCATTAGACCTCTTGCAAAAGTCTTTCGTGATACAATAAAGGGTTATTTATTTTTGCCAATACTCTCACGAGACAGCGATCGCCACAATGAGATAGTGTTGCCAGCGTAATAAAAGAGTTTTTTTGTGATACTGTTTAAAATCTG
>NZ_JADBUP010000111.1:0-21527 GCF_020245605.1 Microcystis sp. M061S2
ATTAGCAATACAAGCAGCAAGGGATTACGCAAATGGATTGATAACAATAGAAGAATTGGATGCTGCGAGTGCTGCTGCGTGGGCTGCGAGGGCTGACGCATGGGCTGCGAGTGCTGCTGCGTGGGCTGCGAGTGATGCTGCGTGGGCTGCGAGTGATGCTGCGAGGGCTGCGAGTGCTGCCGCATGGGCTGCGAGTGATGCTGCGTGGGCTGCGAGGGCTGCGAGGGCTGCGAGTGCTGCTGCGAGGGATGCGAGGGCTGCGAGTGCTGCAAGGGATGCCGCAGGGGCTGCCGCAAGGGCTGCGTCATTTGATGCAAGTGATGCCGCGTGGGCTGCGAGGGCTGCAAAATGGCAAGAGATTGAACTATTATTAACCAATTACCTTTAACCAATATGGTAAGCTATTATGTTATTCCAGGTCTTAAAGTAAGACCAAAGAAATTAAAAAAATTGTATAATCACGAATACATTATTGATATTGTTTGCAAACATTTCCAATGCTCAAGAGAAGAATTGTTTATGAAAAGCAGACTTGGATACGTTGTATTTCAAAGGCATATATGCCAATATTTGCTTATGTGTTATTCTCCGCTTGGATGCAAGGCAATAGGTATTTTTTTCGGGCAAGACCATACAACTGTTCTTCACGCTGAAAGAACAATAAAAAAGGAATTGAATCATAAATTCGATAACGAATACAAAATACATATTGAAGAACTAATAAATAAAATAAAGTATGAAAGTTAAAAATGAAACAATTTTGCTCCTTCCGTTGTCTAATGTCAAAAAGTTGACTGAAATAATTCGCCTACTTGACAATGAACTAAATTGGAAAATGCTTTCTTTGATTGCACAGAAAGAAGCAAACGTAACCGAACTTATTGTTGCAACAAAAAAAGACCAATCAGCCGTTTCTTTTTACTTGGGCAAATTGAGGAAAGCAGGTATTGTAGAAACAAGGAGGAATGGTAAAAATGTTTATTATTCAATCAACGAAAAAGTATTTAACCAATTATCAAACTATATAAATGAACTTGTATGGAAATTATCGAATTAGTAATAATGAAATCGCATTTGGATAGCTTTCAAAAGGCGTTCAAGATGCATATTGGCGGGGAATTATTTATCGGAGAAGAAAAAATGAATGGCGAAGCCGTTTGCGTTTCTTTTGAAAACAAATCTATGAACGTATCTTTTCTATGCCAATATGTTTACTCCGTTGGTTGTAATGTCGGAATGGATATTATGAAAAACGTAGTGCAATCTACCTTTGCCACTTCTTCTCTGGGCAAGGTGGTGGAATAGCTTGTGAAAATGCTTTAGCCGGAGGGCATCCACATCTACTACAATGCGAATAAATTTCGCTAAATACCCAAAATTCACATTTGGGTATTTTTTTTTCTTCATTACCCATACAGATTGATAACCTATGTTCTGCTATCTCTTTTTGTTCTTCTGTTGGGTTTAACTGAATTATATGGGCTTGTATTATCTCTTTAATTTTGCTTATCATCTGGAAAAAGTTTTTGGTATAGTTTGTAGTTCCCCCAATATTTATGGTCTGGGTATGTATCTTTTGAGTATATGCTATTGTGGGAGGTAAAATGGTATCCGTTATTGATATGTATTGCTTGGTTCTTACATTCCCAATTAACTCTTTTTATCTCTGGTTCTATGCAGCCGGAGTTGGTATTTAAGGCATTGGCTAATTTGCCCTCCATTTGCCTTATAGCAGCCGAAAATCGCATTGTAATCTGGTGCATTGGTTGGTCTTGTTGGCTCTTCTCTTGCCATCCAGAATAGCAAAGACCGCCATAGTTCATATTGCATAGCATTACATCCTCCTCAAAGTCAGGAAAAGAGGAGTAATCGGAAGGGTACAGTACATCGTGTTCCAAAAAAGAAACGTAATCGTATTCTTTAATTTCCCTTGCAAAGTATAGGCATTGCAGAATCTGTAGAAGCTGGTTAAGGTGACTGCTTACTCTGTATGGAGATATTAGTTCGGGGAACTTGTTTCGTTTAATTGGATGCCATACAGACGTTATTATGTCCATATTGGAAATGTAGTTAAGGTTATCCAATGATGCCAATATGGTTTTTTCGGTCTTTGGATTGTCGTTATTCGTGTACCAGATGCCAAGTCGGGTTAATGTACTTGCCGGATATGTAGCCAACGTATGCTCATTAAAAACTAAATATTCTCCATTTTCTAACCATATCTCCATTTTCTTGACAATACCGGGCGCTGGGTCACCGATTATTGAGTTATTTACCCAAAAGTTAAATTTACCTTCCTTGCACCTGGTTCTTATTTGCTCTGTGCAATCAGCCCCACCATAGGTAGCCCTTTTTAGCATATTGTAACCTTTTTAACGTATTCGTAGTAATGCTTTTGAGCAGATTTTTCTCTAATCTGGAGTTCCTTGTTTAACGGTTTGTGCATATAATCTCCCTTGTAAAAAAAGCCATGTCCCGTTTCTGTTATCCCTGCATTGTGAAATATGTTTAATCTTTCCCAATCTTCTATTGTTGATGTAGCCCAAGCAAAATCAAAGTAATCATCTACTTTGGTTTGCTTGCCCCACTTCCATAAGTTCCAAAGAACAGCCCACATATCCGCAGTCCATATTTGTAGTTCGTGGTAATTAGGATTGTCTGCCTTAATTCTGTTGTTTTCTAATGTAATATTCAAGAACAATGTTTCGCATATCTTCTCCACTTCATCCCAAAATCTAAAATCTACACCTTTTATCAAGTATTGCGCCCCTATGCAGTTCAATTCGTTTTCTTTAATCGTTTCAACATCTATTCCACTCAAGGAAGCCATCATTTCAAGTATGCCGTATCCTTTGCTTTTTATGTAATCGTGTCCAATGTAAAATCTTGTGTCCGAACCATAGCAAATATCATCATTCAAAAATGTAGTAAAATCTACCTTTTTTGTAAATATCATATCGCAATCGTGGTAGAAAAATGGCTCATTCAATTTGTGTTTGAAAAAATGCTGCTTTAGTATGTTTGGTCGGATTGAAGAAGGGTAGTGCTTTGTTCTTCGTGTGTCTGGATAAAATTCAATAACCGCTTCCGGATACTGATTGGATATTTGATGATACAAATGAAGTGCGTTTTGGTCGTGCATCGCACAAACAATATGCACATCTTGTAATGGTATTCCCATTTCCTTAAAATTCATCAACATTATTTCTATTTGCCAAGCATAATAACTTGTACCGGGTTGAGCGCAGATGTATTTCATAACCCCAAATTTAATAAAAAAACCCCCACAAATTGCAGGGGCTTTTCCACTAAACCAAACCTATGAAACAACTATTTTTTGAAAACCTTATCAAACAATTCCAATATCAAAGCCCAAATGAATCCAGCAGCAATAGAAAACCCTATCAGCTTGCTCTTAAATGTTTTCAAATCTTCAATTTGCTTTTCAATGTACTCAAAATCATATTTTTTTATTTCATCTAAATCTGTTTCTATGTTTTTGAGTTTTTGAATAATACCTTCTGTTCCAAATTCCTTATCACCTATTACAACATCGTGGAGTTTTGATAGCTTACTATCTACCTTGTGCATTGTGCTTATAAGGTCTGACCAAGATGCCAAGAAATCCCTTTCTTCCTCTAACAGGTCTTTGATTTTCACTCTATTAATTTTTCAAATTTTTCAATTATTGCAGCGTAACCGCTTGCCAAAGAAAAGAAATTTTTGTCATAATTCGTCATATCTGAAAAATTATCTATAAAACACACCTCTATTAAACAAACTATCCCCTGCTCTCTCATTAATCCAAGCTTTCCCCTGTGGCTTTTAGCTTCTGATATAACACCCCTATTTTTAATACCCAATGTGTTTGATGTAAAATCTACCATCTCTTTCCCAAATAATTTATCAAGTCTGTCTGCATCATCCCCTACCAATGCCGTTGTTCCAGAAGCCAATTTGTTAAATGCATCAAAGTGTATTTCCAATACTACTGAACCATTGCCCGTTTTTATCCTCATTAAATATTGGGAAAGGGTTTCGTTATCATTGTCGGAAATTACCTTCAATCCCCTATCTAAGCAATATTTTACTACTGCATTTCGCAGCTTTATTGCTTCATCTGCTTCTTTTCTTCCATCTACTCCTATTGCTCCCGGGTCTTTAATATGATGTCCTGCTGAAAGAAATACCATAAATTAAAGTTTTGTGATTGTAAATATAGCCAAAATGCCTAAAAATACTTGAGATACTACCGATTTAAATTTAGTTCTTGCCAACTCCTTGTCTTTCTTTCGGGCATATTGTTCGCAATTATCTAATGATTTTTGGTAATTTCCTATTGCTCCAAGATATCCCTTTTCCATTAACTTGTAGGTTGCGGAATCCTTTTTATAAAGCGATATTTGTTTATGCAGCAAAGATGTGTCTTGCTTTAGGTATTCGTTTTCCTTTTGAACTATGTCAAGTTTGAGCAAGTCCTTTGTTATGAATACTGCCGTTTGTTTGGTGGTTATTACCAATGAATCATTGTTCTTTACGATTGTGGTATCTTTCTGCCCAATACTTTTGTATTGAATCAACAGACAAAGAATTGGCAATACTGTCTTTAACAAGGTAAATTTCATACTCTGTTTCATATTTGATTTTGATTTTGTTTCTTAATTTTTGTATGGAATCTCTTTCATTGTTGCTAACCAATAACAACTTTTGCAATTCAGCAATTTGGCTTTTGTAGGAATTTAAGCTATTTGCTGCTTGATTATTTCGTGGCTGCTTCCAGTTTTCGGGTGTGCCAAATAGTTTAATCAGCAAAAACAAGTTGACCATCAGAAGCACCCAATTTATTGCTGAATGCAAATCTTTTAATTTCATTTTTTTGTCTTTTTAACTGCTATTGCAAATGTATTTTTATTTTTTTTTGCTTGACTTTTGCCTTTCTTATTTTTTTTGCCATTTTTATTTATGCTATTTAAAAATTCTTGGTATTCTTTATTTAAATGCTCAATCATGTAAATTTTACGCAAATCATTTAGGCTTTGCAATGCTTTAAATACCGATAGCACTTCTGTTTTACTTGGTTTTTGTTTTACTTTTTTATTTTTCATCACCAGTTGCCATTTAATTTTTCGACTTCATCAGGAAGTATTGTTGCTGAGGATAAAATTTGTTTATCAACATCAATCATTATTTGACATTCATTAAACAACAGGGGATATGTATAAATTGAATCGGGGTCTTGTATAAATCTATTGAGTTCATCTATCTCGGCTTCAATCTCTTTCTTTCCTGCTTCTGTTAAGTATATTCTCATAGTGTGGTTGTTTTTTTTGTTAATCGTTGTTTCTAAATTATGGTTTTTATTATGATAGATGGGTAAAATCGTATAGTTGCCTCTCACTAATAATGAATCTACAAGCTTTTTTTCGGCTTCCTCAAGCGTATCAAAATCAATATCCCATATTGCTCTTAATACCGCCCTCGTTTTATAAACGCCCGTAATCATAACTTTATCTTCTTCGATTTCGTAAACCCTGTACTTTGGCATAGTTTGTGTTTGTTATTAATAAATGTATTTACCTTTATTCAACACAAAATTGTAGATTCTCTTTACATTCATTTGCTCTTTCTTTTACAGAGTTGTAAATTTTGGTTGCAGTTTCAACATCTCCGCAAAGCAAAACAAAAGGTATATCAAAACAATGCCATTTTCCATTAGCAATTTTACCCGCATTGCTCTGATATGATTGATTCATAAATTCACGAATTTCTTCTGGAAACTCTATGCCTATTCTTTTTTCTATTTCTGAAACACTAAGGTTTCCTAACATAATGCTCATAAATTGATATTTTTATTTTAATAAATGTATTTACCCACAATTTGTGTTAATCCTTGTGAGTTGGTGATTGTTTTTGGAACATTGGTTAGCTTAAAATCATTACTTCTTGGTATATAGTTGTATCTACTTGTTGGTGCATTAGAAACTACTCCCATTTCACACTCAAAAGCAACAGGATATTTTGGTTGTTGGAGGGATTGGATTATAAATTCAGCTATTTTAGTTCTGTCATAAAAACAATTATCACAATTGCAAGTTTTATCTTTTTTAAGTAAACTTTTTTTGTGGTCTTCAATATCTTCATCATCCATTGAACAATCAGGGTTTCTTTTGTCATAGTAACAAAGATTTGTATAAACCCAATCAGGAATAGATTTAAAATACTTCTCTTTGGCTTTGTTGTAACCATTATGCCAATCAACTGCATTTTGCTTTTCTTCGGGATAAGGACATATTGATTCATCATCTTCCAAAGGTGGCAACAAAGGCACTCCTTCAAGTATGGGTGCATTGTTTAGTGGTAGGTGGTGAGTAATATTATAATAATGACCGCCTGTTCTAAACTTTCCAGAATTAGGTTCATTAATCCAAAAATCTCCGTACGTACTCTTAAATAATTGATACTTTTTTTCATCGTATCTATCTTTAAAAGTAACAAGTAGATAGTTTTCAGTGTGTATTAGTTGTAGTTTCATTTTCTTTTGATTTAAGGTATTCTTGGAATAGTTCTTTTGGAGTGTAGTTTTTTGGGTCTTGTGGATGCATCACCCATAGCCCGTTAAACTCTTTATTAATACAAGGTTAATCTTCAACCATCTTTTAAGTTTATTCATAATACAATATTTTAGGTCTTTGTTCTTTCCAAATTTGGATGAGTTCTTTTGTAACACGTCTTACATTTTTATAAATATACTCACCATGAATTGATGTTGAGTTGGTATTTAAAGTTAACCATTCGGCAAACTCAGCCGTATCACTATCTGAATTAGGATGTGTTTCTTGGGATTTGTTGTAGCCCTCTATAATACCATCTACATGCCAAATTATAGAATAGTCTCTATCTTTATTATTCTTATCTTTATACCAATTTAAAGAAACATTAGCTATTTCACAAGCCGTTTCTCCAATAATATCAACCTCATCCACCACTTGTGGAACATCAATGCTTGGGTTGTTGGTTGCTATTACTTTTTTATCACCTGTTGTCCATTCTGTGTCAACTAATTTCTTGGTAACATGACCTGCGTAAAGAGCAAAATCTCCTGAAACTGCATGATTATCACTCACATAATAATCCCATCCATCTATTACTACCTTCTCGCAGATGTGTTCTTCCCCTGTTGTCTTGTTGATTAGTTTATACTTCATAAATATATTGTTTAGTTTCTGTATCAAATTCTGTGGGTAGTTTTGGTTGCTGCTCTTTCCAAAGATTAATAAGTTCTTTTGTTCCTTTTACACCCTTAAAAGAAATAGTGTGTTCTAATGCTCTATAATGCAAATTCATCCATTCGACAAATTCACAAATATCTTCCTCTGTAAACTTATAAACTTCTTTGGCTTTGTTGTAGCCTTTAATGAACATTGGTATTAAATCAAGAATACTTATACCATTCATTTTATTTTGTATAAGTGCTTCATCAAAAGCTAATGAATGAATATATTTAATATCTTCATCTTCCAAAGGTGGCAGTAACTCTATTCCTTCAAGAACAGGTGCATTGTTTAGTGGTAGGTGGTAAATGATTTTTTTACTATTGATATATAAGTTTGCAAGTTTATTTGCTTGAAATGTATTATTATTCATATATCCATATAGCCAATCACCTTCTTTAATCTCTGATTCATCTACAACAAGTAGATAGCTTTCTGTTTTAATTATTGGGTGTGTCATGGTTTGGTTTTTTGTTAAGTTCTGCTATTAGGAAATCGGCAAACATTACAGATTCTTCTCCTAAAAATTTGTAATTAGTAATGTAATTACCATTAGCCATTAATCCCTGCATCGCCATTGCTGCAAAGTATTCACGTTTGGTTAAGCCGCTTGTTCCTTGTTGTTCTTGCGACCATGCAAAACCTGTCGCTGAATCATTTGGATTTGTCATTTTCTTTAGTTTTCTATTTTTATAATTAATTCTACTAATTGATTAACCTCTCTAAATAACTTTTCATGGTTTTCATTCACCATATAACTATTGACAGTGTCAATATCAACCTTGCAAGTGTCTTGCATCAAGGCATACATATACTCGGTAGATTTCTCCTCTACATCACAGAATTGATGAACTGCTGCAAGTTTTAGTTTAGTTATGTGTTGCATTTTGTTTAGATGATGATGGTAATTGAGTTTTCCGATTCCAATAATAATCACATGTCCCATCTTCTTTTAATGGAACATCAATAAATACACTTTGTAAAAGGCTAGGAGTAGCTTTATATCTGTAGCATGTTTCTTTTAAGGGACAATCAGTTCCTTTACACATAGTTATATCCATATTATTTTTGTTTTACTATTTCAATTAGTTTTTTGAGGCAAGCAAGTTCTGCTTCTTCGTATGTACTTTCTTTATGACCTTCACATCTGTCATCATCCCAATTAATGTAAAACCTAAACCATGGATAAGCCCCTTCAACATATCCATGCATGGAATACTTCTCTCTAAAGAAACGAAATGCTTGGGAATAGGTTGGGGCTTCAACGTCTTGGTAGGGATGGTTTGGGTAGCCTACCTTATTTAATGCTTTTGGCAAATTAGCAAAAGTGAACTCAAATATCAAAGGCTTTTCGCCAAAAGAGTTAAGCCTCCCTTCAAATCTCGCAAAGCAGTCTTCATCAAATCCAAGTTGTTTTAGTTCTAATGCTTCTTGGTATAATGTAAAGTCTTTCATATTATATTATAATTTTTACAAGTTGAAATCGTATCGGGAACGTAGAATTCTCTAAAGTTAAATTGTCCTTTATTGGTTTCAAAAAACCTACTTGGTTTATCCGTTGGTAATAAGTGTATGTTTTTCATAATTTCTTTTCATTTTGACTGCAATTTAATTAATTTTAATTAATTTTACCAAAATTATTTTTTTATGGCAAGTATAGACACCAAAAAGAACAAGCAGAATTACAACATGAATGCTGCTCAATATGTTGAATTAAAGTGGTTTATACAAAACAGAACAGCCACCATAAAAGGTGGCGTTATGTACGTTTTTCACGAAGGGAAGTGGATTAAAGATGAAGAGTTTAAAAAAATGTTTCCTCTCCCGGAGCGACTTTATATGTGTGTAGATAACCCGGATAAGACCAGATTATACTAAACTTGCGGCTATATCCATTAAGATAGGATATTCTTCTTTTGTTTGAATGCTTCCTAACTTTTCAAAAAGGTCTTTTGGAAGCTGCTTTATGTGGTCGGAGATGTCCACTTCTGCTTTCATTAATTCGGGAAATTCTGGGCTTTGTTGGGCTTCTTCATCGGGAAATAAATCACCAATACTTTTCGCAAATTTGGAAAGAAAATGTTTGCTTTTAAGGTCTAATGATTGTTTTAGTACGCCTTCTGTGAGTACCTTAAATTCATTTGTTTGAGTGTTTGTAACACCCATTCCATAGAGTTCAAATGATAGTTCTTTCAGCTTGTTTAGAGTGATTTTCATAAATGTTAATTTACTGCAATTTAACTAAATTATTTCCAAGTTCCCGAAACTTTTATAAATGTTTTGTCTTGTTTCCAAGTTGCCAAAACATTGTTATTTAACATTCCAGCCCTCCACACTCCAGATACATTTATCCAGACAATAGTGCCTAATGGAGCAGCCCCTTGATTACTTAATAGTGTAAGTAGCATTAGCTGTTATTTAGAAGCTGTCTTATGGCTTCTTGCTCGTTTTCTAATCTTGTAGATTCCTCTATATCTCCTCTTTGATTTGCAGCAGATATTAGAACTTCAAGATATTTTAGCTTATTATTTAATATTTCAATTTCTTTTGCAGTCATTTTATATTACCATTTGCCTGTACATTAAAGTAGACGTGTTCATCAGCATATAAATGTACACAATTATAGTTGTGCCGTCTTGATATTCGACATCAAAAGCAGTATCACCAACAAGCGCGGTAGCTCCTTGCACTACAGGCATAGTGTTCCATCCATCCATTGCATTACCTGGAATATCATACTTGTACCAACGGTTAGTTAAATCTTTTTGCAAGTAAAGAAAATCCCCGTAGTAGGCATATTTAGTACCTGTGGTAAAGGTTTCAGCAGCAGGGGCATACGTTACACCCGATACCCATGTATTAGCGGCAATATCGTAGTAATCAAGTACGGCACCTGCACCCCCTCTGAATGAGTAGATTCTGCGACCGTTTATGATTGAGTTTTCATTAGTCCAGGCAGAGTTAGTAACACCCCATATCCAATGCCCTGACATTCCCGCACCTGGTGCTGCTGCCCTTGCTGCTACCGGTGTCAAAGTTGACCATGTATTCGCAGCAATATCATATCGGTAAAGGGTTACTGCATTATTACCCATGTAGTATAGGAAGTTATCATTGCCAGTAATCTGATATACAGATGTTGTATCCGGGGTAGTTGTCCACGTTGCAACGGTTATAGAAGTTGCATCATTTGCGGTAATGTTACGAATTTGCCCTGCCCCTGTTCCCGATACAATGCGAACCTGTGAGTTCACCCATTGGGAAGCAGTCCATGCTTTACCACTATTTACAAGCGTTGTAGCGGTAGCAGATGTAGCGGTACCGGATGCAAGTGGCACATAATCTTGGTCATACCATGATGGAGTTGCTATCAGTTTTCCATCTGTAGCAAGTGAAGCAGCTAATCCAGTTTGAGATAGGGTAGTCCATGTGTTTGTTGCATAATCGTACTTACGGAAAGAACCTGATGCCAAAGTACCTGAACCAAGTACATACCAAACAGGCGTACATAAACGATATACGGTTGATGCGGAAAAAGCAGATGCCTGTGTTGCAACAGTCAGTATAGCGTTAGCTCCAATGGTATTAGAAAGTATTTGCAGCGTTACCCCGGCATTCGGGCCGGCAAGGATGTGAACTGAATATCCCGCTAATGAACGGGCGATTGTTTGGTTTGTTGTGATTGTAGAGGTAGTACCTGCGGTTGCAGTCAGCGATGCGGCAATGGCAGTACCTGTTGACCATGCGCCTGCGGTAGCCGATGCCCCGGCTGCCAAAGTTCCTGCAAGTGCAGGCGAAGGCAACGGAACAAAGCCATCTTCATTAGGATTGTATAAGAATGCAGAAGTTGTACCGTTCACATACAACTGATTCTGTTTAAAGTGGCGAGAAGATGCAATAAAGCTACCTGCCACTGTTGCGGAAGGTGCAGGGTTTACTTGTTCCCATCTCTTTAAATCTAATATCTGTCTATTTCCGTTTGTAGTTGGCATTATGTTACGTTTATATTTCTTCTAAGATTATCGGCAGTCATTCTCTCAAATGATTGTACCTGTGAGTTAGCAGCAACACCGCCAATGGTTGCAAGGTTGGTGATGTTCCAAGTACCTGATTGAGTGGCTGCAATAGTACCTGTGGCAGTTACAGTACCTGATACCGGCTGGGTTACACCTGCACCATCAACAAGCATCCTACCTGTTAATGGATTGACCGTTGCCATTCCGATATTTCGGGTGAGTGCTTGTATAGCAATCCGCATGGCTTCAATGGCTTCTATCAATTCACCATAAGCTGCAATAGGCATAGGGTTTGATGAACTTACATCTCCATCGTTTACACCATCTGCACCAAGAGTTAATTTTATTCTTTGGAATAAAATACCAAGTATTTCATCTGCTGAAACTGTTGCTCCAGAACCGGGCGTATATCCTACATTATCTGCCATACTTCAAATTTATATTGGATAATATTAAATATCATTCTTCTGCAAAGAAATTTGAAATAAACTTTCCAAAAACTGCTAAAACCATTACCGATGTTCCTAAAATAGGGTGTCCGTTTAAAACGGCTATTCCTGCTCCAAAAGTACCTGCTGCTGCAAGACTATCTCCAAGCACCCTTACTCTTTTTGGTGTTGGTTTGAAGTACTCTTTCCATCCGAATTTCATAGTTTAATTTTTTATGGGATTAAAGTAATATTTAATTTTTGTGCTGCCCAAGTCCAAGCATATTCATTTGTTTCCCAACCGTCATAATCTGTTCCTGACATTGTGATGTTTCCATCAGTTAGTACATTTCCGGATATTTCTGTGCCATCCTTGTCAGTAGTGGCTTCGTGAAGGGAAAAATAAAATATTGCTGAATCTTTCAAGTTATCTGTTCCACACCGAAGGAACATATACTTTACTGATTTCATTTGTCCGTTTACCCAAATATTAAAGGGTTGTACTTTTTTCATTGTTTTTGTTTTTATGTTTAGCAAAATGTTATTGCCGTTACTATTCCTGATGAATTTATTCTCCAACTTTTTGTTCTGATAGAATTGGTGTACCAATTCCCATCACCCGTAAATTGATTTAATCCTGCGCTTCTCGTGTACACTACAGAACCTACAAAATCACCATTAAAAAAAGCATTAACTCCAACACCAACCATTAACGGGCAAGCTGTTGCGGTAGATTGTGTTATTCCCAAGTCAAGCCTTCTTACATTTACTGATTGAAATATGCTGCTCATCATATTAGGTATAGTTTTGTCCAAATGAAGTCCAATAATTTGTTCCGTCAAAATAAAATGATATTAAGTCTACAGAATTGGCTGCTGTTGATAAAGTAACCACTCCTCCACCTCCTCCTATAACCCTAACGCTTGCGGGCATTGCCAATGTTCTGCCACCTGTTCCATCTTGTATAACTCTTAAAGTATAGTAAGCACCTGTTCTTGTATTTGAAAATGCTAAGGTTCTGTTTCCACCTAATGTCACTACTGCATTACTTCCATTGTTTGCGTTAAATGTTATAGTAGCACCATCTGTTAATGTTTGAACTGTTGCAGAGTATTGTGTTGCTGTTACGTTTCCATTCACCTGCAAAGCATCTACTCCGTTGTCGGTGTTGGTGTTGATTAATGCAGTACCATTAACGGCTAATCTTGCAGCAGGAGCGGTGTAACCTATACCTACGAATCCTGATTCATCAATTCTCATACGTTCCGAGCCGTTGGTAAATAAATTCAAGCCACCCGTACCTGCACCAAAGTTAGTACCGACCATACCCATACCCCATCGAGTAGAATTATTGCCTATCGAAGAAGCCCAACTGAACCCAATAGTAGCAAATTCGCCTGTAGTACTTCCGTTATAATTTACATTTAACCCCGAACCGACAGTATTAAGTGCAGTTCTGTTTGTGGTGAATATATCTACTTTATTAGCAGGACTTGCCGTACCTATACCAACGTTGCCGTTGTTATCAATGCGCATTCTCTCCGTTGCTTCTGTTCCAAAAATAAGATTGGGAGCCGTTCCGCTATTTCTTGTAACATCTAAAATTCCATCATTGCCAGACATCCGCATTCTAATCTGTTGTTGATTAGTTGCATCTCCATTTCTCATTATAATCGTTCCATTTGCGTTATCTGCAAATATGTTACCTACTACATGAAATTTATTAGTCGGACTTGTAGTACCTATACCTACGCTTGTTCCATTATCAAATATCTGTGAGTTACCTATAGCACTTGATGAAGTGAATTTAGGTATGTAATTAGTAGTGCCGCTTCCTGTCAATAGAGAAACATCATATTGAAGATAAATGTCACCATCTACTCCTCCTGTTGGTGCTGCTGTTCCTGATGTTATAACCTTATTAGCGCCTAATGTATTGTATGATATTGTTCTTGCTACTGAACCATCAAAAGTAGTACCCGAAGCTGCACCTGTTCCGCTATTATTAAATGTTACTGCAAATGTAGTAGTTCCACCACCACCACCCGTAGAGCTAATAGTTCCACCCGATATGGTTATTCCCGTTCCTGCTGTTATAACAGAGCCATCTGCTGCAAGTATTTGTGATGATGTTCCACCTGACTTTACAAAAGAACCACCCGTAACTGTTCCACGAAGTAATGTTTGAGTGATAGAACTGTTGCCTAATGTTACACTATTGCTTCCTTGTCCTATTGCATTGTGACCTATTACTATTTCGTTGGTGTTACCGTTGGCAGATGAACGGGTATCGTTACCGATATAAACAGATTGAGACGAAGTTTCATTATTACCACCTCCGCTTATTCTTCTGCCTGCATCTCTGCCTATTCCGACATTGTTTGAAGGTGTAGTCATTAATAATAACGCTGCATTTCCGATAGCGGTATTATCTGAACCTGTACTGTTACCTAATGCATTAACGCCGATTGCGGTATTGCCGCTACCCGTTGTAACAAGTGGTAATGCCTCAAATCCCAATGCCATATTGCCATTTCCTGTTGTCAATGCTTGCAATGCACTTCCACCAATAGCAGTATTGAAAAATCCTGAAGTAACTGAATTCAATGCTCCATCACCTAATGAAACATTACCCCAAGCAGATGAATTACTACTTGTGCCGCCCCCACCAATCCAAATGTTTCTTCCTGTACCCCCTGCATAATAATTTGAAAATGTTAAAGTTTGCCCTGATGTATTAACCTTTAATGTAGTAGCTATTGCAGAGCCGTTTACTTGTAATGTATCTACTCCATTATTTGTATTTGTGTTAATTAAAGCAGTTCCTGCAACAGAAAGTTTAGCATTTGCCGCAGTAGCATCACCTATCCGTACATTTGTATTTGAGCCTGTTCCATAAAGTATAGTTCCTGCTTCCGTTGCAACTTGTATACTTCTTCCTACTCCTGATGACTGAAATGAAAAAAGTTGCCCTGCTTCATCATAAAAAAATAATCCTCTATCAGCACCATTATGTCTCCAAGCTAATCTTGTCTGCGAAGCCCCACCTCCTCCTGTGCCATTTCCATTAATAATTATACCATTTGCGTTTGCAGCTGTTACTACTAAACTTGAGCCATCCCAAGTAAAGTTTGCACTTGCTCCAAATGCTCCACTATTGTTGTATTGTATTTGTGTGTTAGACCCTGCCGGGCTTCCGCCGGATGGAACAACCCATGTTCCGTCTTCCCTCAAAAATCTTGTACTTCCAACTGAACCGGGTGATGGAACTAACCCTTTTAATGTAGAAGTAAATGTATCTAAAAGCGTTGTAACTTGTGTTCCCGTTAAATCTTCAACGTTGCCAGTTGCTGCCGTTACTCTACCTTTTATTCTTGCAGTTGCTATTTGAGCCAACATAGCATTTGTAACTACGTTATTGGCTATTGTAGTTGTTATGGAAGTACTTCCTGAACCTGTTACATTTCCGCTTAATGTTATGGTTTGATTGGCAGTAAGGTATGTGTTTGTATCAAGGGTAAATGTATTTGCTCCTGTCATTTTAACAAAGGCAGTACTTGCATAAGAAAGACCTGCTAACGATGTTAAATTTGCATTTGCAACTTGCGCCCCTATTGTATTATAAGATATGGTTACTGCTGTTCCACCATTAAAAGAAGTTCCCGATGCAGCACCAGAACCACCATTATTGAATGTTATTGAATTTGTTGTAGTACCTCCACCACCACTACCGCCTGATACAATAGCAAAAAGCAAATCGTGGTTATTAGAAAAAGCTGCACCTTGAGATTGCACCAATGTTACAGGTATAGTCCAATAGTCCGTTCCTACTTGTGTGGGTGCGCCCGATACTGTCCAAATTTGAAATCTTTCGGAATCATCTCTGTCTTGTATTATAATTCTATTGGTTGGAACAATTGCTGCTAAATAAATGTCAATATCTTCTACTGGGGAATCCGTTAAATGACTAACATTTATTTGCGTTGCACTTGTTTGTGTTGCGTTGTTCCAAATTATATGACTGTTTCCAGGGTCTCCAGATGTAATTGTGGTTTTGGCTACATAAAAAAATGCGTATGTAGTTCCACCTGTGTTTGTGGTTGCAAAAACTTCACCATTAACGGCTATCAAATAGCCATTCAAATTTCTAATTTTTACGCCGCCTGTAAAAAGTCCTTGAAATGCCATTTTATTACTTTACAAGTATTCTAACAAATTCATCTGCTACAAATGGAACATCTGCTGCTACTGTCAATGTTCCTGTTGTTTTATCCCAAACAACTTGATTTCCTGTTGGTGTTCCAGATGAAAGAATTGTTCCTACATCTATACCACCACGACTTGCATACAATAATGTTGCATTTATAGCATCAGCAAAAATTATTGTAGTTGCAGTTGGAGTTGCAAATTTTGAGTATTCTCTTACCCCGTATCCTCCACCGCCTACTATTACATTTCCACCTACTCCACCTGCTTGAAGAATATTATTTGCTACTTGTACGTTTTGACCGCATAAGGCATATACATAGTTGGTAAGTCCTTCTACGTTTAAAGAGTTATTTTGCCCATATTCAAGGGCTTTTCTTTCCATATAAAGCTGCCTTGCTTTGTATGGGTCAATGTTGTTATTGAAAAACCCAATTTTTGAAATGCTTTCATTCCAAAGGTATTGGGATATTTTTGCTATTGAAATTACATCAGAGGTATTCATTAGAAGAACAGATTTGCATTGTTAGACAAATATGTTGCCCTGTTTAGTGCAGATTGAGCAGTATAAATATCAGAAGCAAATTGTATGGCTTGTTGTGCGCTATCAAGTTCTACCCTTAATTTCATTTTGTTTTCGTACCAATCAGTACTTGCTGCAAGACTTTGGTTTGCTACTTGTTGTTCGGAAAGACCATAGTAAAACGATTCGTTATACGCTGTAAAAGCAAATGATATTGCCTTACTTTCCACTACTACATTTGAAACATTCAACCATTGAACAGTAATTGATAAGGCAGTATCTTGCAAAAGAACATTCAAATCTATTGTTAGTGGGTCTCTGGTGTTTACATTGGAAATAGACCACTCAATATAATTGGTGGTTGTTCCTGTAGGTACTAAATAAGTGCCATCGGCTTTGAGCAAGAAAACCCTTCTTTTTACTATGGTTACATCTGTACCCGTAGAAGTATCGGTCAAGGTAAATATAGAAGGTGTCCCCGCACTTTGAGTAGCCGTAAAGTTTGGTGAAATTGGCATTATTGGTTAATTTTTATCAAATATACCTATTGAAAAATTTAATACAATTTAATTTTTTAGTATCCTTTGTATCTTTTTTTGTTTTTTGTTATTTGCTTTTTTAATTCTGTGCTTTTCCCTTCATCTTCTCCCTCTTCTTCTTTCATTTTTTTGGTTTTTATTTCGTATTTTTTGTATTTATCAAGTCCATTTAATTCTGCAATAGTTTCTTCTTTAGCATCTTTTAAAAGTGCTGAAACCACGTTTCTTTTTTCTACATCTTCTACTAAATTCTCCCAATCTTTGCTATTGTAATATTCTTCAAGTCTGTTTTTGAATTTCTTTGCTGCTAAAACTCTAAAATCATAATATTCTTCATCTGTTAAATTTCTAATTTCATCACCATCTACTTTATGATATTTGTTTAATTCTTCCGATTTAGTAGCCCTATAGCTTGTAGAAACGGCATATTTTATGCTGGTCAGCCATGTATCTATTTCATTTCTATATTTTGGCTTACCCATAATAAACTTTCTTAATCCGTCAATACTGTTTACGAATATATCACCTGTATCATATTCCCTTCCTAAATAATCTACATTTGGCTTTCCCGGAGTAACTGCTTTAATTATTGAGAATTGATTAATTACGTTAATTTGAAAATCTTCTTGTCTTTTGCTTTTAGGGTCTATTAATATAGCCATTTCTTGTTGGAATCTATTCCAAGGCAATACAGAACCAAGCAATCTGCCCATACCCGAAGCAAGCGGCTTTTGGTTATCCATGGTTATGTTGCCATATCTTTGAGCAGATTGTAGCCATGACGTTTCTATGGCTACCGAAAATGATGTCAATGCGCCTGCATAAACTATTTGCAATGCTATGTTGTCTCTTTTTTCTGGAGTAAGTGCTTCATTTTTAGCTATTGATTCTTTAACTCTTTTTATAACATCAGCATACCACATATAAGCAGTAGAAACAGTACCCAACAACTGAATAGGCATTGTCCTTGTTTCGCTTATTTTTATTGATTGTTTTGGTAAACCTGCTGAAGCTACTTGCTCTAAACCATACTTTGCTTTTTTCTCCATACCTATTACTTCTTCTTCTTCATCATCATCTCCAAGTAAATTTGCCGCTATTGCTGGTATAGTGTATAAAAGACCAAGCATTGAACGAAGCATAAAATCAGTTCCCATTTCCTTTAATCTTTCCGACTTCTTTGTGTCTTTCGTATTTAAGGCAGCTATTTTATATAAACCTCCTTTTAATGTTCCGACTGGAGTTAATTCCAGACCCAATTCAGTCCATCTTGCTATAGATTCGGCAAAAGGGAATAACATTCTATTTAAAACCAAATCGGCTGCTTTTGCTGCTCTTGCTTTTGCACTATCGCCTCTTGCAGATTCTTGAATTGCTTTGTTTATACCACCTTGAACCATTCCAAGAATTGATGACACAGCAGAAGCTAACCCTACGGTAGACATCTTGCCTGTGTCTATTTGTGCTTTTTCTTGTGCTTCTCCTACAATAGCATCGTATTCTCCTGCCCAAAGGGAAGCCCAATTTGCTATATCTTTTGGGGTGTCTGGAAGATTGTTGTCTTTAACGTATTGCTCTGCTTCTTGTAATTTTTTAGCGTAAAATATATCGTATTCTTCTTTTATTTTAGCATCTCTTGCTCTTACCAATCTTTCGTAAATGGTTCGGTTTATTTCTGCTTTTGTAGGGTTTTTAACTCCTGCTGATTTCAAATCTTTTGTTGCTCTGTCAATATCAGCTTGAGTAGTTTCTCCATACATTATATCAAATTCAAGTTTTGCCTTTTCTTTATCTGATAATTCTGGATAAAACTTTTCTACATACATTTTTGTTTTTAGATAATCATTTAGACCTGCAGATGCGGCACTTGAAAATGTATCTACAGCTTCCAATAATCTTCCTATATACTTTTGAGAAGTAACAAATTTCCAAAATGGATTTTTAGATTGGAAATATTCAAGGTATCTTACACCTACCTCGCCGGGTGTTTTTGATTTAATTAAATCTTTATAAGAAACACCCCTACTTACTCTGCCATCAAAAAATATTGTACTTGCTTCTTGTTTTGCTAAATTCAATTCTCTTGAAAACACCTTAAATGGTGTAACATTTTTTGTTTTTAAAGCAGTAATAAACAATCTTGTGATTATAACAGCAAAACCTGTGGCATTTTGTATTGCGTTCCACAAACTTGATAGTTGGGAAGCTACCATTCCATCCCTTATGGTAAAATATTTTAAGTTTACGCCATTCTTCTTAATCAAATATTGCAATATTTCTTCGTACTGATGTTTTATAAAATACACGCTTTTATCAGTTCCCATGTCGGCTATGTAATCAGCCAATTCTATTGCAAGTTTTGAATCTTCCTCTGATAGTTTAAATCCAAGTCCTTCTTTAATAGCTTCATCCATTTTTGATTTGTCGCCTGTCAATATCATTTTTATCAGCTTATGAACTGCTGAATTATTTAATTCTTGACCAGCTATCTTGATTTTTTTGGATTGCTTTTCTATCTTTTCTTTTGCCTTTTGTACAACATCTTCTGTCGGCTTTGTAGATATTGTTTCTTCCTCAACTAATTCATTAAACAAATCACCAAATTGTGATTGTACGAAATCTCTGAATTTCTTTTCATCAAGTGTTTTATTTTCTTTTGCCATTAATTCTTTCATCTTATCAACGGCATTTTCTATGGCTGTATTTACACTTATTCCTGCCATTAAAGAATACTCTAACATAGCAAGACCTGCATCCAATATAGCCATAGGGATACCCAAAGTAGCATCGTATAATTTTCCTTTGTTTTTTGCTCTTAATCTTTGTACTACATTTAATGCTTTATTAAGCTTTTCGCTTCTTTGGCTTACCAATTTGTTTATGGTAGATTTTATCTCTTGGTCTTTTTCGTCTGTGATTTTTTTCTCAAAATCTATTTTTATGTTGCCAAATTCTTTTTCTATGGCTGCTCTTACTTCTGCAACTCTTTTGTTTATTTCTTCTTCGGTGTATTTATTGTTTGTTTTTTCTTGTACTGCCTTTTCAAGCTTTGCTACCAATCCAAGTCCAGATAATTGATAAACCGATTTAAGTTGTGCTATTGCCCTACCAAGTTCTGTAGATTTTTTAGCAAGTGCTTCCAATGATTCCAAGAACTTATCGTGAGCATTTACTTCCAATGAAGTTTTGCTTTGTTTTGCGTATTCACTTGCAGCTTGACCAAGAATTGCAACTTTTACCACCTCTGGTATAGATTCATCTTTTGATGAAGCCAATTCAACTGCATTTTCAAGTCCAATTTGTTTTACAATTTCTTCTGCGGCATTTTTAGAATCATTCATAGATACGGGTGTATAGTATCTATTGGGGTCTTTCTTTGCCAAATCTTTTTGCTGCTCTGTAAGTTCTGCTGACCTTGTGATTATGCTTTCGTATGTTTTTCTTGCTTTCTTGCCGGACTGCTCTAATCTATCTCCTGTTTCTTTGCTTTCTTGTGGTGGCAATAAAGTGCCATTACTTGACAATTCAGCATAGTTTTCCAACATACGCTGTCGCATTTGATTGTAGTCAAGTCTTTCTCCTGTGCTTAAAATAAATTCACAACCTTTCATTAATTGAATGATTTATCAAATAAAAGTAATGCCGCCTTATCATCTTCACATTGGTCTAAAGTGGCAAGAAAATCTCCTGCTTCACCTATGCTTTTTGTCTGTATTTCTACAAATTCTATTAATCTTTGATGAACGGAAGCATCTTTTGTAGACATATACCATTCGTTGTAAAAATCACCTAATTCCTTTTCGTTTTCAAAGTATGTTTCAAACGCGTTTCTCAAATCAGATACTTCAAAAACAAAGCCAGGTACTTCGGGAACATCCAATACACCACCTCTGTCATTAACAAAATCTGCCCATAATTGATAGTGTTTTAGTTCCTCTCCGCTTTCGTTTAAAAAGAATTTAGCACTACCGAAATAGCCAATACCTTGAAGTTGGTTTGCTAAATGCTTATACAAATTACTTACTTCAAGTTCTCTTTTTGCGGCTTCTTCTATTTTTGCCATTTGGGGTTTATCAAGTAGTGACTTTTTCATTAACATATTTTTTTAGTGATGTAATTAGATTTTTCAAGTGCTGCTATGTATGTACCAAAATTACTTGTTATATCCTTTATTTTCTTAATTTTTTCTAATCCGAATTTTTTAATATATTCTGTTGTTCCTTTAGGGTTTTTAATTAAATTATCGTATTCATTTAATGCTTCTGTAAAATCTTCTTTTGGAACAGAAGCCATAAAGCTTGTTTGTCTGGTTTGGATTGCTTCTTTTATTGACCTTTTTAATTCATTAATTTTATTTTTTAATTCAAGTTTAAATTTTTCATTTTCTTTTTCTATATTTTTAAATTTTCCTAAAAGTTCATATTTAAAATCATCCGCAATATCTTCATTAAAATAAATTTGTCCACCTATTGTTGTTAAGTTCCCAAGATTTGTTACTTGTGAATTTCTAAAATTTGCGTTTCCACCTATTGTTGTTAAGTTCC
>NZ_JADBUP010000112.1:0-3070 GCF_020245605.1 Microcystis sp. M061S2
CAGGTGGTCAACTACCTAATTTTCAGGGAAAAAGTCCAGGGATTTTCCCCCCGATCACTCCAAGTGCTGGCACTTTTTGAGGGGAAAAAAGTCTAAAAGTCTTACCCAACAAGGTTTTTAGATTTATTCAGCAAACCCTAAATAGTTTAAGGTTGATTAAAAGATTAAATATCTTCTTCATAATCCCAAAATTTTTACAGAAACGGTAGCATCTCCTTACCAGGGTTTTTAATGATAGCCAAATTGCTTCAATCGGATTTTCTTCAGGAGCATAAGGAGCAAATAAATGACAAGTTATTTTCCAGTTTTCTGGGGCTAAACCTTCATTTACTTCAGCTAAAAAACCTTGCATTAATTCCCCTCTATAATAGGAAGCTCCATCCCAAAAGATAATAATTCTTTTCCCTGGATTTATCTTGATTAACTTTTTGAGAAAATCCACTGTGCAATCTCCATTTCCCTGCTTGTATTCTTCAGTGATAAGTTCAGGATTTATTAAGTTTAATGCCCCCTAGTATGTTTGACGATTTTTCGGGTTGAGAAGTGGAAGTTTTAGTCTTTTATCTGTCTTCCCCCAAAGATGGCTAATCAAGTCTCCTTCTAGTAGGTGAACTTCGTCAATCGTATATATAACAACCTTTTCAGCTTTTATTTCTGGTAATACCCCTGTTATAATATCTTGGATTTCTTGGTTCTTTTTTTTTGACCAGTTCTGGGTCTTGAAGAGGATTTTTAGGTTGAGCTTTTTGCCAACTAATTTTCGCTTCTTTTAGCAAATTATAATAGCTCGTTTGAGATTTAAATGCTACATCAAATTGGTCGATTAAATAGCATTCTAGCTCCGCTATATCCCAATATTCTTGTTGTTGCAGCCAACTGAAAACTTTTTGTTTTTGCTCTTCATCTAAGTAGCTTTTTGCTCCTTGGTATGATAATTTTAATCCAGCGATACCTCGGTCTTCAAACTGGGTTTTCCATTTACCAATAAAACTTAGAGAGACATTGAGTATGGGGGTGATCGCTTAATAAGTCCATCCTTGTAAAGATAGTTTAACGGCAATAGCTCTTTTTAATTCTCTTGAATCTGGATTCGTTTTAATCCATTTATCTAGTTCCTCGATCTCTTTTTTGATTTTCTGAGCCTTGTCCATAATTAAAGTTATTAAAACATTGACTGAGATTATAGCATTTTTTCAGAAATTGATTTCCACATCTCAAATGTAAATGCTATATCTCACCATTCAGATAACTGCTGTATTCAGTTTTCTTACCAGGTGTCCGTCAACCCCGATGAATGCCGATAGCCGGTTAAAACCAGTAAGATAGGGGGGCGAGAGTAACTAAAGACCATTTTTTTGGTAAGATCAAAGCTAAACTAACCATCACGCCCCCTTGAGGAAAGATTTATTTATGAGCGATATAGGGTTTATTTTGACGATAATCAACAATTTCCTGCAAATTTACTCAGTAATCCTAATTGTTAGGGTTTTACTGACTTGGTTCCAAAATGCCGGTTGGGCCTATCAGATTATGTCTTTTCTCAGTCCGATTACCGATCCCTATTTAAACCTCTTTCGCTCGATTATCCCACCCCTAGGCGGGATGGACTTGTCCCCGATTCTCGCATTCCTGCTGCTCAACGTCGTTCAGAGTGTCGTAGCCACAGGGGCCACCAGTCTGGTCAGCAGCAGTTTCTAAATCCGCGGATCCACACTGCTGGTAAAACCGGAAGCTTTGAATTTTTCCAGTCGCAAGGGGGTTGGTTGATTGGTAGAAACAGAAATTCTGATCTCGAAATCACTAATCCCCGGCGGCACTTCTGGAATTGCCCCGACTCGGCTACGATTTTGTAAAGCCGGTTCCCCGTTAGCATCGTAAATCCGACCAAAAACATCGGCATCATAGACGGTTTTTCCGGAATTATTTTTAGCTTTGCCGGTGATTAAAAAACAATTAGCGGGAAAACTGGTTCCCCCACTGGTGACACTCCCCTCGGCTAATTCGGGGGGACAGTCTTTATAAGATACATCTAATAGTTGAATTGGGGTCAAAGCTTGAGCAGTAGGGATGATAAGCCAGCTAGACAGCCAGAAAAGAACAGAAAGCAGCAAAACAGTGAGCGAGCGTGGTGTCATCGAAAATTTGGGTCTGAAACCCCGTCGTTCTACGACGGCTTTACTGTTAAATATTAGCGCATTTACACGATATATGCTAGAATGCGAGATATGGAAAAAGCCTATTCTTACCGATTTTACCCAACACCCGAACAAGAGTCGCTATTGCGGCGCACTTTGGGCTGTGTAAGATTAGTTTACAATAAAGCTCTCCATCTCAGAACACAAGCTTGGTATGAAAGACAAGAAAGAGTAGGCTACGCTCAAACTTCTTCAATGCTAACCGAGTGGAAAAAGCAAGAAGAATTAAACTTTCTCAATGAAGTAAGCTGTGTACCCTTACAACAAGGGTTAAGACATTTACAAACAGCTTTTACTAATTTCTTTGCTGGTCGTACTAAGTATCCTAACTTTAAGAAAAAACATCAAGGAGGAAGTGCCGAATTTACCAAGTCTGCTTTTAAATTTAAAGACAGACAAATCTATTTAGCTAAATGCACAGAACCTTTACCTATTCGATGGTCAAGACAAATACCAGAAAGCTGTGAACCAAGCACGGTAACAGTCAGATTACATCCATCAGGACGCTGGCATATTTCAATTAGATTTGATGACCCAACGATTAAGCCTTTACCAGTAACAGATAAAGCCATTGGAATTGACTTAGGAATTAGTAGCCTTGTGATTACCAGCGACGGCGATAAAGTATCTAATCCCAAGCATTTTAAGAAACATTATCGGAGACTGCAAAAGGCACAAAAAAGTCTTTCTAGAAAACAGAAAGGGTCAAAAAATCGGGAAAAAGCAAGAATCACAGTAGCCAGAATTCACGCTCAAATTACTGATAGCAGAAAAGACCATTTACATAAGCTAACCACTCAATTAGTTCGTGAAAATCAAACGATTGTGGTTGAGAATTTAGCCGTCAAGAATATGGTCAAAAACCCGAAATTATC
>NZ_JADBUP010000113.1:0-3457 GCF_020245605.1 Microcystis sp. M061S2
CAAGCATCCTAGGGGCTTGTAGCAGGCACAACCAATACGCACACAGCACAACCCATAGGTGTGACAGTAACTACGGGTTGAAGATGTGGTATAGCTGTTCTACTGTTTGGTGTGGTGGTGTAGTGTACGATTGGTTGTGGGGTGTATTAATCAACGACACCTAAGGCTGTATCTGGAATGCCTATACATCCGGGGTAGGATGGAATGCATACCTACATAGGTACTGGTTGGTACAACCATTGACTCATGATGAGCGGACCTATCAACAATCGTTGGATGTAGGTCGGTAACCCTATCCAAACGCCAAGCCTAGGATTTCTACCCTATTTTGGGACTATGGTCACAAGCACAGGGCATGGGTGGGCAAGGGGCAGAGGGGGTACGGAGGAGCGTATATACACCACTGGGATAAAATCTCTGAAATAAAAGTCGTACACTACTCTGTAACAATCTGTAACAATTCAATGTATACACCCATTATGTAAGTGAACCCTAACTAAAATAAGGTGTTGGAGAATCTGTACACTAGTGCTTGGGCCATGGCTTTAGTAGTGGCATTCGCCATTAACAGAATAAAAAAAAACACAGGCCCTATGGAGGAACCTGTGTTTGTATGTGATTGAATATGTGTTAGACTTACATAGTGCCATTCGGCAATTGTATTACAACAGCCAGTACCAGTTGGGCCATGACCTAAGCTAGCTTATAATAGGGGAGGGAGTATTTTTTGTGAGTGGGGATATATTAGATCCCTCAAACAAAGCTCTTATTAAATACCACATTTTTGAAAAAAGTCAAGTAAATAATTAATATAGAGTGAATATTTTTTATTCGAGGTAGGTTGATATATGTTAACCCCGGAGATATAATCAATAGATGTATATCTATAAACATTTTTTGAGCAAAATTATTCCCCAATACAATAAACCTATTCTCATCATAAATTATCTTGACAAATTTATACATACGCGTATATAATGTGTAACTTTTTGAAAGGGTTAATATGAATACTTTACATGATATTCCTCTGCCTATATACAGGCATGTTGCTAAGCGCCGCGGATTAAAATTTTATTGTACTGGAAAACCATGCAAACATGGTCACGAGCCTTTGCGCTATACCGCTACAGGCAATTGTGTGGCCTGTGCTATGACTAGGACAAAGGAATACGTAGCTGATAATCGCGATGAGCATAATCGCAAAATGCGTGAGTATATGCGGTTAAACAGACATAAGCATATCCTAGAAAAAGATGAGCTTAGAAAAAATGATCTTGCAGCATATCTGTTGCTCGGTTTGGAAAGAAAAGCAAAGCGCCGAGGGCTGGAGTGCAGCTTAACCAAAGACGACCTCATAGTGCCAGAATGTTGTCCGGTATTTGGTACAAAGTGGGATTGGTCCAATAAAGACACTGTTCCTTCACTTGATAGAGTTGATAATAGTAAAGGATATGTAGCCGGTAATGTGAAAGTTATTTCATATAAGGCAAATCGCTTAAAGTCTGATGCAATGATTAGTGATATTGAAAAAGTATTAGATTATATGAAAAATAACACTTGACAAATATTCGTAATTGTGGTATAAGTTTTTATCATTTGAGTAAAATAATGCTTGACAAATTTTCATTCTTGTGTACATAATGACAACACTTGAAAAACTATACCTTCTCGCGAGGAAGGGTGATCAATTCCGCCTTTACGTGCCGGGTTCTTATGTGATCTACACACGGTGGGCGATTTACGAAAAGACCGGTATCTGGCTAGAGCCAGAACAAGTAGAGCAATACCTTTATGAAGAAGGTCTGTTGCCAAAACATGAAGTCCGGTCTGTAAAAAAGGCTCTAATTGAGCGACGACAAATCAAAGATGGGCAAGACATTTAAAGACCGTCCTGAACAGGATGATGATGCAGACTTCCGCCGTAAGGTCATCAAGCGACGGGAAAATACCAAAAAGAAAAAGTCCACGCTTGAAGCGGATAATCTGGACCTTTTCGATAAGTATGGTTTAGGTGGATGAAAGCGGTTATCGCATTTCTCGTAGCTTTGTTTATTTCTGTTGGTGCCCAAGCCCAACTTGCCACAAGTTTCGTCTGTAAAGACCCTGCACCGTATTTCAATGCGGAACAGGTTTACAAATCAGAAGGCAACCAAGGCGCTGTGACGTATATGAATATGTCTGTTGCGACTGGACAATGCCTCGTACTTCCGGTGCCCGTACCTGTAGAGGTGGTTCATGAAGTGGGCACCATCAATGTTGACGGTGATCAAATCGTCGTCGTGCATGTTCGTAATGCAGCCGGTGGAGAGGGCTACGCCCTAGTATCTCCGAAAAACCTTCCCGGTAATCTTTGATGCCAAAGCCCAAGATTTTAAAACGGCTAGAATATCAGCTTTCTCAGAAAGGATATTCTGAAGAAGCCGCAACCAAAATTGCTGTAGCTGGTTTGCAGAAAAGTGGCAATCTTAAGCCCGGTTCTACGGAGCCTACTGCAAAAGGTGTTAAGCGCGGTAACATGACCGCTTCTGAGCGCGCTAAAGATAGAGCAGCTAAAAAGACTGGTCGAAGCGCGTCAGAGTACAAATACAACCAGCTAAATAATACAGCAAGGTTGAAAAAGTAAATTGGATGGGCTGTCATTGGCGAGACTAGCTGACTGTACATCAGTGGCCTAGGCTGTGGTGGTTCGACTCCATCCCCATCCACCAATGTTCCCCGCTCTGCTGGCTATACACTGATCGCGACAGATGCCAGCATCGGGCTTGAACCCTGTCATTTACGATGGCGGGGTTTTTCTTCATCTGAAAGGAATCCCCCACTATGGCAGGGAAGGGTACCAACCCAACAAGCAAGGTTCGTCCTTCACGCACCAGACCCCCCGCTGCAAACGCTGCTGCTGAACCAGCAACTAGGTCCTCATCTCCTCGCGTAGCACGCCCAAAGCCCGCTGCAAGCACGCCTCGTCCTTCGGCCAGTCCCCCAATTCAAGGATGGCAGCCTCCTAATACTGCACCCCAGATTGAAATGGCTAACGCCGGTCGTGAAAGATTGACGCAAGCCGCCAACGGTCGGGAGGCACTAGCCCGCAACGTAGAGCGCGTAAACGGCTCTCCTAACGCTACCCCAAACCGGCTTACTCCTCAGCCCAACCCAAGCGCCCGTGCTGCCTTCAACAATCTGAGCCCTACGGCTCGTGCTGGTGGTGCGCTTGCTATCGGTGCTGCTGCAGCCCCTATCCTTGAGCAACTTATCCGACGTGCCCAAGAAAATGGCGTGTTTGATCGTCTCAATCCGAACAACTTATCGCAACGTCAGCAGGATATGGCTCGTCGGCGTGAGCAAGAACGTCTGGCAGCAGATGGGAATCGTTCAATGGCCGAGGGCCGTCGTGAATCACGGGTTGACTACGGACTAGACGATATTGCAGAAAACAATTTGCGTCTGGAGTCAGCCCCGC
>NZ_JADBUP010000114.1:0-15217 GCF_020245605.1 Microcystis sp. M061S2
AGACATGGCTTTTTTTCTCCCCTCGCTCTACGGCACTCACTGCTTTCTGTCTTAAATCATCACTATAGGGTGCTGCCATGAAAGCTTCTCCTCATTTCTTTTTCTCTATTATGTCCTAACTATCCCGCTCTTTGCTATATTTTTAAACAAAGGAGTTGTCAAGTCCAGTTGCACAGGAGATAAGAGCTATCGCTGTAACATACGTTACTTAACGCGCCTTTTTGCTTTTAATCATCTATGAATTTGCAATTATTATGCGCTAACACATCCTACTGTGTGATCGCAGTCTTCATTCTTGATTAAACTTTAAAAATGTGATCGCTTTGGCTTGTGAAAGTGCGATCGCCGAACTTTATCACCTCAACCCAAGCAACAGATCGGCGATCCAGCCAGATTCTCAATAGGATTACTTTAACTCAATTTCCCCTGGTCGCCAAGTCTTATCAAACCAAGGCTCAAGCAGGCCATAAAGTCGAAGAATCGTGTTCCAACCCGTTTCAGGAATCGTCTGCACCCAATTATTTTCCTTACCCGCAAGCGGTTTCGGCCCGAAATAGATATCCACAGAGCCATCGGCATTAACTAAAAGTCCCTTAGTCTGACTACCGACACTAGGAAACTGTTGATCCATCTGAATCTGCGATCGCGTCTGGTTACTGTCAAGAATCACTGACCAGAATAGTAGCACGCTAGGATGTGTTAGCGTAACGCAGAATAATTACAAATTCGTCATGATTAAAAGCAAAAAAGCGCGTTAAGTAACTATTTTTTAAGTCAAGAGGGCAATTAGCGATCGCCACTCCTGATCAAAAAGCGATCACACCATGAGAAGAAAACCTGATCGCACTAAAGTCCAAAATAATCGCAAATCAGATAATTATTGTTAAAAAAACAATTTGGTACGTTACATTTCATTAGCGTACCCTACAGGATCACCGACCATACTAACTGGTTGCTTGTCGAGAGCAATTTCAAATAAAAATTCAGGGGCAAAGTCTGCTCCGTTTGGCCATTCTATTGTCCGACTATTTACATATACTTTTTGAAATAAACTTTTATCTTTTAAGGGTTCAAAGATTTCTCCATACAATTCTTGTTCTAAATCTACAATCCCTTCTATTCCATTATTAAAGGTTAGCTTTAATTGATACTTATCCAGATATTCCACACAGATAACATGAAGAAATAGCTCCTTTTTAGGGAAGGGGATCGATTCTGTTAAGAGGTTTTCTTTGACGCGCATTTTCCCAGTTCTCCAATAGTTCAGATTGGTGTAGATCAAGCCACTCCCATATTAGATTTAGTCCTCTTTTGGGCATTTGACCACAAACTTCACCTGTGTGAATCATTATAACTGCTTCATAATCTTGATACTCGGCATGGATATGAGGCGGATTGTGATCGTTATAGTTCATGGTGATTTTTATTCCATAGAAGCTTGATAGAGTGGGCATGAGTAAGAATAGTAATAAAGGTTGCTTTCTAAAAGTTTTCCCCCTATTGTAAGCGATCGCCCTTGGCGTTCCAGCAATGACAATTTTAAAGTTTAATCAACAAAATAACAGCGATTACATTGAGCCTAGTCATAGTGAAATTTACAACTAATAATAATAATTTTTGTCTCTGTTGGTTCCCCAATCCAATACATCTGTCTGTCTTTGTCGCAGTTGTTTGGCCGTTTCTTCTATCCAAGCAAGATAGTCCTGTTCGTATAAGTCTTTAGCGCTGGTCAGGTATTAGGTTTTTATTTTCTTGACGCTTATCTAACCTAAAAAAAGAGGGTTCGCAGGCAGGCACGGATTCCCATTCTATATATAAGTGTATGTCAAGGGCGGGGATTTGTCAAGGGTTTTGACAGTAGAAAGGGAGACACCTTTTAACAATACACTTGTTCTAACATAGCAGCAGTAAGAGATTTTTGGCCGTGATAATAGAGACGACGATTGAGACAACCGATCGATTTAACATAGGTAGATAGGGTTCCCAGATCATGGGAAATAATTAAAATAGTCATCCACTCATTCAATTCTTGCAACAGGGAAAAAATACTAGCACGCATTTGGGGATCGACACTAGCAGTGGGTTCATCTAAAATCAAGAGACGGGGTTCTACCGCTAAAGCGCGAGCGATATAAACCCGTTGGCGCTGTCCCCCCGAAAGTTCAGCAATCGACCTTTTTTTCAACGCTAACATTCCCACACTATCTAAAGCTTTATCTACCCTTACCTCATCTTTTTTACTATAGCCTTGCCAGAGTTTTTTGCTGCTCAATCTCCCCATTTTCACCACCTCCCCCACAGTGATGGGAAATGAGCGATCGCATTCGACAAACTGCGGCACATAACCGACTAATTCCCGACCTTTTTCGACACTTTGCCCCAAAATACTGACTTCTCCCCGCCAAGGTTTAATTAATCCCAGTAAAACCTTAAGGAGGGTAGTTTTTCCTCCTCCATTCGGGCCGATAATTCCCAGGAAATCTAATTCTTCAATGGTTAAATTAATATCTTCGAGGATAGGTTCCTGTTCGTAGCCGGCCCAGAGATTATTAATGGTAATGATCGTTGACATATACAAACAATTACTGATTTAAAACTGTGGCCATTTTTTGGGAAACTTGTCGCAGGTTTTCACTCCAATTTTCAGCAAAGGCACTGATAGGGATTACCTGTCCCCCAATTTCCCTAGCAATAGTTTCGGCACTTTTCTGACTAAATTCTGGTTGAGTAAAAATAACTTTAATATTCTCTTTTTTGGCCTGTTTGATTAGTTGACTTAACTGGGCAGCACTGGGTTCATTACCGTCGATTTCGATCGCAATCATCTCTAAACCGTAATCTTGGGCAAAATAGCCCCATTCGGGATGAAATACCATAAATTTTTTGTTTTTAATCCCTGCCAAGTTTTGCCGAATTTCTTGATCTAATGCGTCTAATTCCTGACTGAATTTTTCCAAGTTAGCCCGATAGATGGCTTCCTGACCGGGATCGAGTTGTGCTAGGGTTTGATAAATAGTCTCTGCTTGTGCTTTGACTCGTTTTGGTGATAACCAAATATGGGGATCTAGGGTGTTTTTTCCAGCTTGATGTTTTTCTTCCTTGCTGTGATCATGATCGTGATCATGATCACGATCATGATCGTGATCATGTTCTGCTGTCAAAGGGATTTTATCTACTCCTTGACTGGTATCGACGATTAACATCTGTTGGTTAACACTGTTTAAGCGATCTTTCCAGGCATCCTCTAAGGATACACCGATTTTAAAGTAGGCTTGCGATTGGGCTGTGGTTTTTAATTGTTCGGGTTTTGGTTCATAGGTGTGGGGATCTGTCCCGGGTTGAATCATGGCATTAACACTGACTCTATCACCGCCGATGCGTTTGACGAAATATTCCTGCGGTACGATACTCACTGTCACCTGTAAGGGTGTCTTTGCTTCCTCTTCCTTGACCGAGGAATCGCTACAAGCTGTTAAGCTGGCTATAGTCAGGGTTAAAGCGATCGCTGTTAACTGGAAATTTTTACCCATCGGATTAACTGAGTCTGATTATGATTCTGATCTTATCACAGTCGGTGAGAATCGTTATCATTCTGAAAATATTGTGGTATAGATGCACTGGTTTTTCTGCCATCGATCTTTTGCTGGCAATTAAAAAATTTTTTCTTGCCAAGCAACGCTTGACATGATATTGTATAGATAATGGAAAATCCATGCGCCTGCGACCCCCCTCTGGTCAAGTCAAATAAAGCCCAAAAAAATTAACCCCAAAAAGTAGTGGGTGAACTGACAACTGATACTCGTTGAGACTGCACTGGAGTGCCGGAGTTGGGAGAGGAAGCCTGAGCATTTGTACTAAAACTCTCAAGAGACAGTTTAAATTCAGGAGATCTCAACTAAAGCTTGCTGAATAAATCTAAAAACCGTGTTGGGTAAGACTTTTAGACTTTTTGGGAAATCAAAAAGTACCGGACATGGGAGTGATCGGGGGGAAAATTAAGTAATTGACCCCCTCAAAATCGGTAAAACCCTACACCCCAGACCCCACACCCCACACCCTGTCCCCACGAAAAACTTTTTGCCGCAAACCCTAACTAAAAACCGAGCGCCGATCACTAAAAAATGACTTTTGCCTCCGTTATTCGCAGCATTGAAAAATCGCCTTTAACTGCCGAACTTATCCAAAAACTGGAGAAAAATGGCAATTTAACCCTAACTGGTCTTGCCCGCTTACCGAAAGGATTAATAAGCACAGCTTTCGCCCGTTGTCAAGGAAAAAATCTTTTAATTATCTGTGCCAATCTGGAGGAAGCGGCACGTTGGGCGGCACAATTAGAAGCGATGACGTGGAAAGGTGTTTTCTTTTATCCCACCTCGGAAGCTTGCCCCTACGAGACATTTAATCGGGAATCCGAGATGATTTGGGGACAGATGCAGGTATTATCGGCAATCAGTCATCAAGATGCCGGAATGGCGATCGTTACCACCGAAAAGGCCCTGCAGCCCCATTTACCCCCTAGAGAGGTTTTCGAGAAATATAGCGATAATTTTGCGGTAGGAACGGTTATAGAAGGCAAAAACCTCGATCTAACCCTAGCTAGATTAGGATATGAACGGGTTTCACTGGTAGAAACCGAAGGGCAATGGAGTCGTCGCGGCGATATCGTTGATATTTTCCCAGTTTCGGCAGAATTACCGGTCAGGTTAGAATTTTTCGGCGATGAATTGGAAAAATTGCGAGAATTTGACCCTGCCACCCAAAGATCCCTCGATTCTATCCCCAATCTGCTTCTTACTCCCACTAGCTTCGCGGCGATGATTGCCCCTTCTCTTCCCCCCACAGTGGCCGATTATCTCGGGGCCGAAGATCGAGAAAAATTGGCTAATGGCATTTATCCAGAGGGAATTGAGCGATTTTTAGGCTTGTCCTTCCGTCAACCTGCCTCTTTATTGGATTATCTCCCCGAAAATACTCTTATTGCCTTTGATGAACTGGAAAGCTGTCAAGCTAGAAGCGATCGCTGGATAGAATATATTGGGGAACGCTGGCAAGAGATAGAACCAGCTTTACCGAAAATTCACCGTTCTTTTGGCGAATCTCTGCAAATATCGGTCAAATTTCCCCATCTCTACCTCTCGGAAATAGACGATCACCTCTCCGAAAATAGTCTTAATCTCTCCAGTCGTCCGATTCCCACCAGTCCGGGGCAATTCGCCAAACTAGCGGAAATTTTAAGGGGAAAAAGAGAGATTTATAGCGGTATTAAAGTAAATAAGTATGCTACATGGTTAATATCTGCCCAACCCTCCCGCACAGTCTCGTTATTACAGGAACACGACTGTCCGTCCCAATTTATCCCCAATCCCCTCGATTTTGGGGCGATCGAGCGCTTAATCATTCAAAACACCGCTACAGCCCTAAAATACTCAGGATTAGCTGAATTAGAAGGTTTTATCCTACCCACCTATCGCATAGTCGTCGTTAGCGATCGAGAGTTCTTCGGACAACATCTTTTAAATACTGCCGGTTACGTCCGCAAACGTCGGCAAGCAGCCTCGGTACAGGTGGACGTGAACAAACTCCGTCCCCTCGACTTTGTAGTACATAGACACCATGGCATCGGACAGTTTATCAAACTAGAAAAGCAGGAAAGCACAATTAGCGGAGTAGTGCAAGGTCGAGATTATCTAGTTATTAAGTATGCCGATGGATTATTGCGGGTTCCTGCCGATTCTGTTGATAATCTCTCCCGTTATCGTCATACAGGTAATCAAGAGCCTGAATTACATAAAATCTCTGGCAAAGCGTGGGAAGCGACGAAAGCTCGCGTCAGGAAGTCGGTTAAGAAGTTAGCGGTTGATTTAATCAATATTTACGCCCAACGCGCCCAAAAATCGGGTTTTGCCTATCCGATGGATAATCCCTGGCAGCGGGAGTTAGAGGATTCTTTTCCCTACCAACCCACTGCCGATCAATTAAAAGCGATACAGGATGTGAAACGGGATTTAGAAAGCGATCGCCCGATGGATCGCTTAGTCTGTGGGGATGTGGGTTTTGGTAAGACAGAAGTGGCGATTCGTGCTATTTTTAAAGCTGTCACCACGGGTCATAAACAGGTGGCTTTATTAGCACCAACAACGATTTTAACCCAACAACATTATCACACCCTAAAAGAACGTTTTGCCCCCTATCCCATCAACGTGGGTTTATTAAATCGTTTTCGCACCAATTCCGAGAAAAAAGATATCGTCCAGCGCTTGAAAACGGGGGAATTGGATATAGTGGTGGGGACGCAGTTGTTATTGAGTAAAGCGGTGGAGTTTAAAGATTTAGGATTATTGGTAATTGATGAAGAACAGCGTTTTGGTGTCAACCAAAAGGAAAAAATTAAGGCTTTTAAAAGTAATATTGATGTGTTAACCTTGAGTGCGACACCGATTCCCCGGACTCTTTATATGTCCCTTTCTGGGGTGCGAGAAATGAGTTTAATTACCACACCTCCCCCCTCTCGTCGTCCCATCCAAACCCACCTTTCCAGTTATAATTCTGATGTGATTAGAACGGCAATTCGCAATGAATTGGATCGGGGGGGACAGATTTTTTATGTAGTACCCAGAATCGAGGGAATTGAAGAAAAAGCGGCAGCAATTCAAGGGATGATTCCTGGTGCTAGAATTGCCATCGGCCACGGTCGTATGGATGAGTCCGAATTAGAGACCACCATGTTAGCATTTAATAATGGGGAAGCGGATATCTTAGTCTGTACGACTATTGTGGAGTCGGGGTTAGATATTCCCAGAGTTAACACGATTATCATTGAAGATGCCCAAAAATTCGGTTTAGCGCAACTCTATCAACTGCGGGGACGGGTGGGGCGATCGGGAGTACAAGCGCACGCTTGGTTACTTTATCCAGCCAAGGCAGAACTAACAGAAACCGCTCGGGAAAGATTAAAGGCAATTCAAGAATTTACCCAGTTAGGATCGGGGTATCAATTAGCAACTAGGGATCTGGAAATTCGCGGTGCGGGTAACTTATTAGGTGCGGAACAATCGGGACAAATGGAAGCGATCGGTTTTGATCTATATATGGAAATGTTACAGGAAGCTTTGCGGGAAATTCAAGGTCAAGAAATTCCTCAAGTGGAGGATACCCAAATCGATCTGAAATTGACGGCATTTATTCCTAATGATTATATATCCGATCTGGAGCAGAAAATGGATATCTATCGGGCGATCGCTACTGCTAATTCTCAGAAAACTTTAGGACAAATTGCCGCCGATTTAGTCGATAGATACGGGGCAATTCCTGCACCGGTGGCACAATTATTTAAGGTAATCGAGTTAAAACATCTGGCTAAGTCCCTCGGTTTTTCGCGAATTAAACCCGATGGAAAACAGCATATTATCCTAGAAACTCCCATGGAAGAGCCAGCGTGGAAATTATTACAAGAACACCTACCCCAACATATACAATCACGCTTTGTTTATAGTCCCAAACAGGTGACGGTTAGGGGTTTAGGAGCGGTAAAACCACCACAGCAGTTAGATAGTTTATTGGAGTGGTTAGCTAAGTGTAAAGATGGTTTACCGATGGGGAATTAGACTAAATCCTGTTTAAAAAGTATAAGAGAGTGGGAATTATCAATTATCAATTATCAATTATGAACTGGGGAGTGGGAATTATCAATTATCAATTATGAACTGGGGAGAAGATAATTATTAATTATCAATTATCAATTATGAACTGGGGAGTGGGAATTATCAATTATCAATTATGAACTGGGGAGTGGGAATTATCAATTATCAATTATGAATTATCAATTATGAACTGGGGAGCAGGGGAGAAGATAATCAATAAAAGTAATCTCCTGAATTCAGAATCCTGACTCCTATGCTCTGTTATAAAAAGCACCTCATAGATATGAGGTGCTTTGGGGACGGAGAGAGAGGGATTCGAACCCTCGTTAAAGTTACCCCTAAACAGCATTTCCAGTGCTGCGCCTTCAACCGCTCGGCCATCTCTCCAATTGAGGTCACGATCATCAATCCTACAGCAAATGCTGCCGATCTGTCAAATTATTTTTTGATGGGAAACGCTGTCACCTGTCTGGGGTCCCCACTGTAAGACTTTTCAAGCACATCCTAGATATTGATTTAAGATTGCGGCCGTAGCTAGACCAGTTTTTTGCCAACTAAACTCATCGGCCCGTTTTTTGCCTAGATAACTTAATTTTGAGTGTAATTGTCGATCTTGAGCGATAATTTTTAGGGCATCGGCTAGGGCCTCGACTCGATAGGGATCGATTAAAATTGCCGCTGTTGCCGTGACTTCGGGCAAAGATGACAAATTTGAGGTGATGACCGGTGTACCGCAGGCCATAGCCTCTAAAACGGGCAATCCGAAGCCTTCCCAGAGACTAGGAAAGACTAAAGCAGTGGCTTGACTGATCACCTTGGGCAGCTCATCGTAGGGGATATAATCGAGAAATTTAATCCGATCGCTGACTGCCAATTCTCGCGCTTGTTGTTGTAAATTGGGGGTATAACGGCGATCGAAGCTGCCGGCAATCCAAAGATGATAATCTGTTAAATCTGGGGGCAGTTGGGCAAAAGCGGCGATTAAACGCGGTAAATTTTTATAGGGATTGGGACGACCCAGATAGAGAAAATAGGGATGCTCTGGCTTATTATCTTCAATAGGGCGAAAGTGATGATGATCGTAGGCTAGGAGAATAGAAGTAATTTTATCGGCGGGAATTTGATAATATTCAGTGATATCTTTGGCCGTTGCCTGAGAGTTGCAGATAATATGTTTTGCCTGTTGTAATACCTGCGGCACATAATAACGGAAATAGTGGGTTAAGGGGGAAGTAAGACTGGGAAACCGCAGGGGAATTAAATCGTGGACCATGACGACAAAGCGACAGTGAGAATTTATCGGCGCTTCTGGGAGGGGAGAAAAGAGTAAATTCGCCTTTAATTGTCGGTAAATTGACGGTAACTGCCATTGAGTCCAGAGTAAGCGTTTTAAATGACCTTTCGCTCCTCGATCAGGGCCGAGACCTTTGGGGATAGAATAACAGTTAAAGTCGGGATAACTATTAGCTGTTAGTAGGGTTGGTTCTAAATTTTTTAGGTAGGGTAAGAGGTTAAGAATGTAGGTACTGATTCCCGTGGGTTGGGGAAAAAGTACCGAGAGATTAATTAATAACTTATGCTGTGTATTCACTAATTACCCTGTTGATATTTGCTGAGAATTTCTGAGATATATTGGTAGCCTTCCAGTCCAATAGATTTAATCAGGGAGGAACGTTCCTGACTGAAAGTCTGCTCAAAAGCTGCGATATTTTTGCCGCGAATAACCGTTAATAGACTAGCAGCTTGTCGCCATTCTACTGCACCGATTTCGTGTAGCCAATACATTCCTAGAGAACCCATATAAATTGCCTGTTCAAAATTCTTGTCTTGATAGTAAGCTTCGCCTAAATAAGTTAGTAATAAACCTTGCAGATATACATCTCCGTAGTATTTGGCCGATTCCAATCCTTGTAGGAGAATATTAATCGCTTCTTGGGGTCTTTCGAGGATAAGATAGGCTAGACCTAAACTGCTACAACAAAGGGATTTACTCTGCCAATCTTGGAGACTTTCTGCTAACTTTAATCCCTGTTTTAAATACTCGATCGAACTTTGATAAATTTCGGGATCATATCTCTCTAACTGTTGCGCTTCCTGTACCTGACTATAACCCAAATTAGCTAAAGCGTTAGCCTGTCCTAAACTATTACCCTGTTGACGACTTAAAATTAAAGCTCTCTGACTTAAATTAATCGCTTCTGTATAGTTTTTTTGGATAGCATTGAGACGAGATAAATGGTTTAGATTAGCTATTTCACAAGCAGAGTCCTGCTGTTGACGAGCAATTTCTAAAGCTTGTTGATGACATTCTCTGGCCTGTGGATAGTCGCCGCGAATGCGATTAGAATAGGCAATTAAAGTTAAAATTCTCGCCTTTTCTCCCGTACCTTCCACATAACGCAGAGGAATTGATAAATAATCTAATGCCTCCTTGAGATAACTGCCAGAAAAGGCGGCAAAAATTCCCCCGTATAAAGGAAAATAATCCCGTTGAGCAAAGGTTCTCAGAATTTGTAAAGCCATCTGAAAACAGCCACGACTATAGAGGGAATTTTTACTAACTTTCTCGAAACTATTGGTTAAAAGTGACCAAATTAAAGCAAAGGTGAGAAAGGTAGAAATGGATAATTTGGCTCCCAGTTTTTCGCTATAGATACGCTGATCAAAAAAGTTAATTAGTCCTCTTTGGATATACTGAAAAACAATGGCAGTTTCTACCCAATCGGTTAAAGTTAAATCTTGAGTGAGAGGATCAAAAGCTTGTTGATTAGCTAAACTTTCTAAGACTCGTTTTAACCAAGAGGGATTAACTTTACTTGCCCAAATTTGCCAAGGAGTCACTCGCTCATTATCATTAGTAAAACCAAGATTGCGATTTTGTTCGTAGAGCCAACTGGTGAGATAACTCGATAAATTTGACCAAGTATTTAACCCCAGATTAATCCCCGTGGCAATTTGCCATAAATCCGCTTCTCCCCGCTGCTGAGCAACTGTCTGTAAATGCTTGGCTAACTGTTGTAATTGTTCTAGGGTTAAAGCATTATTTTGATTGGGATCAATTAAATTTACTAAAGTCAGTAAACGATCCTCTCGATCGATTTTTACCAGATTATCGATCGCCGCTGCAGTGAGAGAATTTTGCTGATTGGTTTTTTGATATTTTTCCCATTCACTTTCGATCGTTTCTAAGGCCCGCAAAACCCTAGTGGCTTTAATTTTTGTTTCTAACTGTGAGCGAGTAACGATCATTTTTTCGGTTAAACAACGCTCAAAAATTTCTCCTGTGCCATTTTTTACTCCCTCGGCTAAAAGGTTATAAACCTGGGATTTAGCTCTAATTTTTCCTTCTAAAGTTAGATTGACAATGCGCTCAATTAGTGCCTTATAAGTTTGGTTGAAGTTATCTCTATTTTCTGTCATAGGGTTTTTTTTCAGTAATCAGTAAACAGTAATCAGTAATCAGTGAAAAGACAGTAGGAAACTTCTAAGCTGTACTGAATTTAAACTGCGTAGGGGAAATTTTAGTACAAATGCTCAAACTTGCCCTCCCTGCTCCCAACTCCGGTGCAGTCTTAACGAGTAATTTATATAGTCAACAGCTGATTTAATGCTGCACACTTAAAACTCAAATCTGATAACTGATAACTGATAACTGATAACTGATAACTGATTCAAGACTGACTGCTTTTGATCAAAGTAATTACCGTCACTTCGGGGGGACAAAAAAGACGACCGGGAAAATAGGTTCCTAAGCCGCGATTCACATATAATTGATTTTCCCCGACTCGATGAAATCCCTCGGACCATTGCCAGTATCGGACTACTCTGCTAAACTGCCGATGAAAGGGAACCCATTGACCATAGGGTTCGGGCAGCGATCGCCTAAGTTCCTCTAAAATTATCGGTAGGGAACCGATACCGGGGATAGTCACTTGACCTCCGTGAGTGTGACCAGATAACTGCAAATCCACGCGCCAATCCTTTAAAATCATGGCTGTATCGGGATTGTGGGAAAGGACGAGTCTGGGTATATCGGGGGAAATTTGCTCGAGGATTTGCGGCAAAAATTCCCCAGACCAATAATCGGCCAATCCAACGATGGGAAAATTTTCGCCGTAGGGTGTGACGATTTCATTCCAGAGTACCCGAATTCCCACGCTAGTTAAGGCCGATATGACCGTTTCCCTTGCTTGCGGAAGATAACTGTCATGATTTCCTAAACAAGCATAAATACCCCCTTGACTTTTGAGAGCTTTTATGCTCTCGACTAGGGCAAAAATTGGTTGGGGACTATAGGTAATAAAATCCCCCGTCAGGAAGATGAGATCGGGTTTTTCCTGATTAGTAATGGCGATCGCTTCTTGCAGGACAGCTACAGGCAAATGCTGTGCATCGCAGTGCAGATCTGACCACTGCACCAACTTGGTTCCTTGCAGATGTGCCGGTAGGCCAGCAATTGCGATCGTTAATCTTTCTACCTGTAAGCATTCTAACCAAAAGGGTCGCATCGGTGAGCCGTTGTCGGTGAGTATGTCAACAGTCTATCAATTCCCGATGGGGTTGTTGGGGGATGCTTCCGCAAACATCCCTCTCTTGAGGATTAGCCTGGAAATTTATCGATAATTCTTTCCATAGCGGCCTCGACGTTGGCACGACTATTAAAAGCCGACAGTCGGAAATAACCCTCTCCGGCGGCCCCAAAGCCAGATCCGGGGGTTCCCACCACATTACAGGTATGTAGCAGTTTATCGAAGAAATCCCAACTCGATAGACCCTGGGGCGTTTTTACCCAAACGTAGGGCGCATTTACGCCACCATGGACTTCTAAACCGGCGGCGGTTAATTTTTCTCGGATAATTGTTGCATTTTGTAAATAAAACTTGACAAGTTCTTCTACTTGTGATTTTCCTTCCGGGGAATAAACCGCCTCGGCCCCCCGTTGGACAATGTAGGAAACGCCGTTAAATTTGGTCGATTGCCGACGATTCCACAGTTTCCAGAGTTGCACATCGCTGCCGTCGGCCGCTTTGGCCGTGAGACTTTGGGGAACCACAGTTAGAGCGCAACGGGTCCCAGTAAAACCGGCATTTTTAGAAAAAGAGCGAAATTCGATCGCACATTGCCGCGCCCCCTCGATTTCATAGATGGAATGGGGTAAACTGGCATCGGTGATAAAGGCCTCGTAGGCTGCATCAAAAAAGATAATCGATCCGTTGGCCCTAGCATAATTAACCCAAGCTGTCAAGTGTTCTTTGGTAGCCGTGGCCCCGGTGGGATTGTTGGGAAAACAGAGATAGATTAAATCGACTTTTTCCGCCGGAATCTGGGCAGTAAAGTTATTTTCGGCGGTAATTGGCAGATAAATCAGTCCCTCGTATTCGCCGCGTTCGTTGACCTCTCCCGTGTGTCCAGCCATAACGTTAGTATCGACGTAAACGGGATATACTGGGTCAGTAACAGCGATCGAGTTATTATCCCCAAAAATATCGAGAATATTGCCCGTATCGCACTTAGAACCGTCAGAAATAAAGATTTCATCGGCACTTATATCACAGCCGCGAGCCTGAAAATCATGGACGGCGATTTTCTCCCTTAACCAAGCATAACCCTGTTCCGGCCCGTAACCCTTAAAGCTAGAGCGATCGCCCATTTCCTGCACCGCTTTGATCATGGCCTCGCGACAAGCTAGGGGCAAAGGTTCGGTGACATCCCCAATCCCCAGACGGATAATATTAGCATCGGGATTGGCTGCCGCAAAAGCTTGGACTCGTCGGGCAATTTCCGGGAAAAGATAACCCGCTTTTAGTTTTAAGTAATTACTGTTAATGGTTGCCATAATTATTCTCGTTTCAGTCGCAACCTTTAATTTTATAATAGTCGGTCATCAGCCGTTAGTTTCGATCGCTCTCCTTGGTGGACTAGGATTGGGTGTAGGCCGTTGTCTTTCGATATACAATCAGAGAAAAACCTCTTAATAACTGACATTAGTATGGGTGAATCAAAACGTCGTCAATCGGCCCTGGGTGATAAGTATGGACAGGAAGAAAATATCCTGCCTTGGCTACCGATTACCAAAAGTCAAGCATCCCAAGCTTACAAGTTAACCACTAGGGGTGCCTGGATTGGTATAGGAGTTTTAGCCGGGGTTTGGCTAGTTATTCGTTTTGTCGGGCCGGCCTTCGGTTGGTGGAATGTCCAATAACCGCTTAAGGCTGCATCAGTTATCAGTTATCAGTTATCAGTAAAAAACTCCCCACCAGAAAATTAATTTTATTGGTTTGCCAAGATCTGGTCATCGATCGCCAAGTCTATTTCTTGCCGATCGCGACCGGAAGGGAGATAATCATTCTGGAAGGAGTCTGTTAAACCACTGACGAGATCATATTCAGGCTGCCAGTTTAACTCCCGGGTGGCCTTATTAATATCAGCGTAAAAATGTTGAACCCGCAGGGGGAAAGGTTTCTTTTTGCCGAAGTCAAATTTTTTGGGGTTATAGTTAACAATCTCGATTTCCTCGGCATTTTTCCCCATGGCTGCCGCGCAAGCTTTTGCTAAACCGTTAAAAGTTACATAGCGATCGCCTGAAATATTATACACTTGACCGATGGCCTGAGAATTACCCAATACTGCCGCCATGGACTTGGCCAGATCGACAACGTGACCGAATTGAGTAAAATGTTCCCCATGACCGGGTATAGGAATAGGACGATTACGAACCAAACGGTCAAAAAACCAAGCTTCTAGGTCATTATAGTTGCCCGGTCCGTAGATATAGACTGGACGGATGGAAGTCCAGGGTAAACCCATCTCGCTTAAATAGTTTTCTGTCTCGTGTTTTCCCTTGTGGCGACTTTTGGGATCTAGTTTATCCCCTTCTTTATGGGGCATTTGGTCGGATTTTAGATAAACCCCCGCCGAGCTAACATAGACGAAATGCCCGATTCTTTCCCTAAAAATCTCGACGAGGGGCTGAGTATCACTTAATTCTCTGCCATTATTATCGAAAATTGCCTCAAAACTCTCATTTTTAAGCTTTTCTTTCAGTTGCGCTGGATCAGTGCGATCGCCATGTATCTGTCGTACTCCAGCAACCGGAGCGGGTTTATTGCCACGATTGAATAATACTACCTCATGACCCTGTTCTACTAACACTTTAGTCAAAGAAACACCGATAAATCGGGTTCCACCCATAATTAAAATTTTCATCAGTCGCCATTGTCAATATCAAGGTTATATTATCCCTCGATCGGTGCAGTTTGTGGCTTGTTAGTTGTTGGGTTTTGGGCGCATCCCATAACTATAATACTAAATTCCTTGAGTATAGGCTACTTATGAGGACAGGCAATAGGCACTCTTGCAATAGGGGGAATAAATAATCAGTCTTTGATAACCGGATTTAGTCTGAATTGGCGAAGTTTCGGTAAAATGAAGGTAATTAGGGTTTGCTGAAAAAGTAGGGGCGAAGCATTCGGATAGAAAATCTACGGTTTCACCGATAAGTTATTGTCCGAATGCTTCGCCCCTACAGGACGCGGAACCATGAAGACGCAAGGTTTTGAAGCACGATTCTCTCAGAA